>JACPMV010000036.1 GCA_016185845.1 Candidatus Woesearchaeota archaeon
ATAGGGCTGAGCGGAGGCATTGACTCTTCTTTAAGCGCGAAATTGGTCGCAGACGCAATCGGCAAGGAAAATGTTCATGGAATAATGATGCCTGTCAAGGGATTAAGCTCTGATGAAAACATAAAAGATGCTGCTGATTTGTGCAAGCTTATCGGGATCAGCTATTCAATAGTATACATTAACGACTTCATCAAGGATTTTGAAAAGCTCAAGTGGCAGAGCAAAATCGCCAAAATGAACACTGCTTCAAGGATAAGGGCAGTAATCCTTTATCATTACGCAAATACCCATAATGCTTTGGTCATAGGGACTTCCAATAAAACAGAGATGATGCTCGGCTATTTCACAAAATACGGCGATGGCGCTGTTGATATTGAAGTCATAGGCAGCATGTTCAAGACCGATGAATTGGAGCTGGCACGCTATCTGAAAATCCCTGAAAAGCTGATTCTAAAAACACCAACCGCAGAGCTTTACCACGGGCAGACTGACGAGGACGAATTAGGCGCTTCATACGAGGAAATTGACAGCATTTTAAGCAAAATTGAGAAAAAACAAAAATTGCCAAATAATGAATTGACCAAAAAAATCCTGAAAAGGATAAAAGCCAACGAACACAAGAGGAATGTTCCGTTTCTTGTAAAGCTGTAATATTATACATTAAGAATATTCTGATTGGAATATTATTTTCAAGAAAATTTATAATAGGTCTTCTGAAATAATGGGAAATGTTGACCGCTTTGGTGAGTGACGAGCAATTGGCATGGCAAGAAAATCATAAGGCTAATTACTTCGGCCGGGCTCCAGCAAAATTGGAAAAAGCAAAAGAAGTAAGAATAACAAATCCTCTCGGTGAATCTAGAGTTCTTGAAAATATCTTACTGGTGCAAGATCCTGAATTTATTCGTGAGATGGCAAGTGGTTATTTGGCAATAGAGCTAACTCCTTCATGCAACCTAGGATGTAGCACATGCATCAATTCTTCAAACTTAAGCCAGGCAACTCCAATGAACGCGCCTTTCATGGATATGGAATTCGCAACGAAACTTGCTGAATTGGTAGGGATAACACCTTTTGTTGCGAAGAGGAGGATTATTGCAATAACTGGTGGAGAAGTAACGCTTAATTTAGATAGGGCGGCATATATTTCACACTTATTTGCAGATGCTTCAAATTTAAACGAAGTAATCATGGTTACAAATGGAGTGGCGCTCCCCCTTGGCCAACTGGAACTTGAAGCAGCGCTCTCAAAAATTGATCCTCGAGTCAGGCTTCAGTTATCTTACAATGCACCATTGCTTCAGCAATACAGACTCTTTCAGGGAAAAAACATTCCAGATTATTATGTGCCTAACTCAAAGGATCCTCTGCTTGCAAAAATAATTGCCATATCCAAAGCGGCACGCACCTTAAAAATACCCGTTGTGGTAAGAGTGACTGAGTTCCCGGGTGAGCAATTATATGAACAGCTAAACTGCATTGCGGAACTTGCTGAGCTCAACTTAGAATCTGCCCCTATGCTTAGGCTTGGATCGGCGAGCAAACACCCCCAGGCAATGCCAGCAAGCCCTGTAGCGCCTCCTAAACTGGATAGCCTATACATTCAAGCTGGTGGTAATTTATATCCTACCGTTTTTTATATAGGAGTTAGCCCCATTGGAATTCTTGCAAGTGTAACTGATGTAAAGTATAATTGATTTGACAATTCTATCAGTTCCATTCAAAAATCTTTATAAATTCATTCTTAATCCAATACTTTATGACAACATCGCTCTTCATCGGCAGGTTCCAGCCATTCCATAAGGGGCATCTGCATGTTGCAAAATCCCTGTCTAAAAAATATGATAAGATTATTATCGGGATTGGCAGCTCGCAGGAAAAGAATACGAAAAACAACCCTTTTTCCTACAATGAAAGAAAAGCAATGGTATCCAAAACATTAAAAAATAATAAAATAAAAAACTTCAAAATATACCCAATTCCTGACTTATATGATGATTACAAATGGACAGAGCATATCCTAAAAAAACTTCCAAAATTTGATGCTGCTTATTCGGGTAATGAATGGACTATAAGATGCTTCAGGAAGCATAAAATCAGGGCGCAAAAGATAAGGCTGGTTAAAGAAATAAACAGCACAAAGATAAGGGAGATGATGGTAGAAAACAGGGATTGGCGGGGATTGGTGCCTTTGGAAGTTGCTGATTACATTAAAAGAACAAGTAGCATAAAAAGAATTGAAAAACTGTATAGATCGTAACGAAAACTTTTAAAACTGTTGTGGATTTATTGGAAATTCTGGCAGTTGACATTACCATGCACAGAAATTTAGCATTAAAACCTATGTACGGCCCACTGCCCGGTGGACAGCGTGTTCCTGAGCCTGTTTTAGAGCCAGGTAAGCACGCACACTATGGGGCTAACGGGACAGAAAGGGAGATTCTTATCAGTAGAGTTCATTTTGAAGCATATTCATACAAAAGGCATCCTGGATGGAAGTATCACTCTTCAGATTCTACTAATTTATTAGACATTGATTTAATAAGAGATAGCTGGTGGCCCGAACAAGGCAAATTTCCGGATTTCAAAAAAGGCGAAGAACGTTATATACTGCTGCCAAATATTCAAGACCCTGTAAAAATCATAATAATGACACAGACATCTTTGAATCATGGGGCGCATGTTCTTTTTGTTCGCGAGGAAGCGAACGCGCTTTACAGCGTGCCTAAATCAAGCCTTGAAAGCGTTTTAGTTGATGCTCAAAACCAAGATATAGTATCTAATCGTGAAGTTCATGCAACTTTACGGCGCTGATAACAATATCCAAACACATCCCCAAAAAGCCCCTTCTTTTTTGCGCTTTTGTCTTCCTTCTCGAAATCCTCCAAAAGCTTCTTCTGCTTTTTTGTAAGCTTTTCAGGAACAGAAATAACAACTTCAACATTTTGGTCGCCGATATTATGGCTTCTTAAATCAGGAATTCCCAAATGCCTCATCCTGAATATTGTGCCTGACTGAGTTCCCGGAGGTATCTTCAGGCCTGCCTTGCCTTTCAGTGTCGGCACTTCCATTTCGCCGCCCAGGGCCGCTGCTGCAAAAGAAACAGGAATTTTTATGTAAATGTCATTGCCTTGTCTTTTAAATATTTTATGCGGCGCTACATGGATTACTACATACAGGTCTCCGGATTGAATTCCTCTTCCGCCTGCCTCCCCTTCGCCCTGGACTCTTAGGTTGGTGCCGTCAACTGCGCCTGCAGGAATCTTTATCTCTATTTTTCTTGCCTTTTCAACTACGCCTCTCCCATTGCATTCACGGCATTCTCTTTTGATGTATTTTCCCTGGCCGCGGCATTTTCTGCACGTTGCTGTAGTCGAAAATAATCCAAATGGAGTTCTTTGCGTCCTTGTTGAAACGCCTTTTCCATTGCATTCGGGGCAAGTTACAATGTCTTCATGGCTTTCTGCCCCTGTGCCCTTGCATTTTGCGCATTCCTCGTCTTTCAATACACTTATAGTTTTTGCTGCTCCGAAAGCGGCATCTTCCAGCTCAATTTCCATGTCATACCTCAGGTCAGAGCCCCTTTGCTTTCTTCTGGCCCTTCCGCCACCGCCAAATACATTTTCAAATATGCTGTCGAAGTCAAATCCCATTCCCCCCACGTCTGACATGAAGTCTGAAAAATCAAACCCTGAAAATCCCTGGGACTGCCCGCCTGCTGCGCCGAACTGGTCGTATTGCTGCCTTTTTTGCTGATCACCAAGCACAGCCGCAGCCTCGTTTATTTCCTTGAACTTTTCCGTTGCATCATGCGATTTGTTCAGGTCAGGGTGATACTGCTTTGCCAGTTTCTTGTAGGCAGATTTAACCTCATCTTTTGTGGCGTTCCTGCCGACTCCAAGGATTTTGTAATAGTCTTTTTCTTTTGGCATTTTATTCATGAATCAATTTATTGATAGTTTTTCCTCCAGTATTTTCAAGTATCAGTTTTTCCAGCTCATCAAGGGCTGCCCGAATAGATTCCTTTGAAATGCCATTGACTCCTTGGATATGCACCAAAATATTTTTTGTCTCAAGCGTGACAGGGGCATATTTTGAATCCCTGTACCTCACAAGCCCCAAAACTTTTTCATCGTCGAATATGGCAAGCTCGTCTTTTTCAAGCTCAACTTCATCTCCCATGAACGGCCAGTATTTTTCTTTTCCTTCTGACATTTTGTAGCGTACTTTGCCCTTTAGTTTTTCCATGTCCCATGTGCTTATCGTAAGGCCTATTTTTACTGACACTACATTCATGCAATCCACCACGCGGGATATGGTTGGCAGCCTTCCCTGGTCCAATATTATACTTATCAGAATTTTTACCCCTGAATCAGTTGAAGGTATTGAGCTTTTTGTCTCTGCAAGCTTTTGATATGCAAGAAGTTCAGGCTTGCTTAAAAATTTATTAGGATTCTGCCTTACATCAGCTTCAAGCTCTTTAATTGCCTTTTCCATTCCTTTGTTCCTGTTTTTCTTGTTTTCAACACCCTCTATTCTAAGATGGCCAACTATTAAACTCAGGTTCCTTGTTTTTTCTTCCAGGATTGTCTGCATTGTATTAACCATCACTTCAAAATCTCGTAGCTTAAAATTTTGCTTAATTTATCCTTGTCAGGCACCAGATTTTCTAATTCCGCGCCCGGAATTACCTTGCCTCCGGTTTTTATGTATTGCGCGTACTGCCTTATACTTTCTGGCTCTTGCGCATCAACTATATGATTAACCATAAACCAGACACTTAATTCTTCCCCGTAATCCTTGCACTGTATTGAGGTTTTGCATTCCAGCGGCTTTGCTTCGTGGATTGTGCAGCCTTTTTTGTCGCTGTGAAACACGCACCTCCCATGGACTTTGCCATTTTCCCTTAAAAGCCTTGGTCTGAATACTTTTTTGTTGAAAAGCTCGGTTTCCTCCAAAAAATCCTTTTTTAAGTCTTCTTCTGAAATTTTCAAAAACTCAGCCATCCTTTTTGAATCGCCTTCAGCCAAAGAGCCGGAGCCGAATTTGCAGCCGTGGTTGCAGGCATTGCACTGGCAGGGAGAAGCTAATTTCAAAACATCCTTCAAAGGCGTGTTTTTGGTTATCATTATCTTACATTGCCAGGCAGCTCTTTTTTATACTTTTGCTTTCTCAAAAAATTGAAGACTGCCTTAGATCGGGAAGTCATATTATCAGAAACATCGCTGCCTTTCATTATCTTGATAGGTTTCTCTTTTTTGGATAGTTTCATCTCAAAACAAAAAAAATAAATTTTATTTCTTCTTTTTCTCGTCCTTCACTTCGTAGTCAGCATCAACGACATTGTCGTTGTTTTTTGATGGTTTTTCTTCTGCTTCCTCATCTGCCTGATGCTGGTGCTGCCCATGCTGCTGCTGGTATTGCGCTCCTGCCTTCTGATAAAGCTCTGTTGACATCTTCTGCACCATTTCGTTGATTTCATCAATTTTCTTCTTAATGGAAGCAACATCTTTCTCAGCAGGCTTCAGCAGCTCTTTCAGCTCAATTATCTTTCCTTTCACGTCGCCAAGCTCTTTGCTATCGACTTTGCCTTCCAGGTCCTTGAACAGCTTTTCTGTAGTGTAGACAAGATTGTCTGCCTGGTTTATGGCTTCAATCTCTTCTTTCTTTTTATTGTCTACTTCAGCAAACTCCTCTGCCTGCTTTCTCATCCTTTCTATCTCTTCCTCGCTCAGTTTCTGCGCCGCTGTTATCTTTATGCTCTGCTCTTTTCCTGTGCCAAGGTCTTTGGCATTTACATGAAGTATTCCGTTTGCATCAATATCAAATGCAACCTCAATTTGAGGTATGCCTCTAGGCGCTGGCGGAATTCCGACAAGGTCGAACTGCCCAAGCACTTTGTTGTCTGCAAACATCGGCCTTTCGCCCTGCCCGACTCTTATTGTAACAGCTGTCTGGTTGTCAGCTGCTGTGCTGAACACCTGCTGCTTTTTAGTGGGTACTGTTGTGTTTCTCTCAATAAGCTTTGTGAAAACACTTCCAAGTGTTTCTATGCCTAGGCTAAGCGGCGTTACATCAAGCAATAGTATATCTTTTACTTCACCAGCCAAAACACCAGCCTGGACTGCAGCTCCCATCGCGACACATTCCATAGGGTCAACGCCCCTTTCGGCTGGCTTGCCTACATAATCCTCTACAAATTTCCTTACAATCGGCATTCTTGTCGGGCCTCCAACAAGTATAATCTTGCTGATTCCGCCCTGAGACAGCTTGGCATCTTTAATTGCCTGCTCCAATGGGTGCCTGCATCTTTTTATTAATGGGTCAATCAGTTGCTCTAATTTTGCCCTTGTCAGCTTAACTGTCAAATGCTTTGGCCCTTCGTTTGTTGCTGTTATGAAGGGCAGATTTATGTCTGTTTCAAATACGGTGGAAAGCTCAATCTTTGCTTTTTCGGCAGCCTCCCTCAATCTCTGCATTGCTGTCTTGTCATTTTTCAGCTCAATCCCTTCTGTCTTTTTGAATTCCGAAGCCAGATAATCCACCAAAACCTGGTCCATGTCAGTTCCGCCAAGCTGGGTATCTCCGGATGTTGATAAAACCTGGAAAACTCCTCCGCCAAATTCCATTATTGTAACGTCTAACGTTCCTCCGCCCAAATCAAATACAAGAATCTTTAATTCCTTGTTCTGCTTGTCTATTCCGTAAGCCATTGATGCGGCAGTAGGCTCATTAACTATCCTTACAACTTCAAGCCCTGCAATCTCTCCTGCATCTTTCGTTGCCTGCCTCTGGTTGTCGTCAAAGTAGGCCGGAACAGTAATCACTGCCTTGCTTATTTTCTCGCCGAGAAATTCCTCTGCGTCTTTTTTTATCTTCTGGAGAATAAAAGCCGAAATCTGCTGAGGGGTGTATTCCTTGCCGTCAATGCTGTATTTGTGGGATGTGCCCATCTTTCTCTTTGCAGCCATTATTGTCTTTTCTGGGTTTGAGACTGCCTGCCTTCTTGCCGGCTCTCCTACCAGGACCTGGCCGTCTTTTGTAAATGCCACTACGCTTGGAAATGCCTTTCCGTAAGCAGTTGTTCCTTCAGCGCTCGGAATAATTATCGGCTTTCCAGCTTGTAATGCAGAAGCTGCGCTATTAGATGTGCCGAGGTCGATGCCTATGATTTTTTCTTTCGTCATTTTTAGTTTCCTCCTTAAGTTTTTATTAATTCTTTAACCACTTTTTTCTTTTTAGTATGGTTCATATAAAATCCAATTTCATTAATCCAATCTGGATGAGATATTTTTGGAATGCTAATTCTCTGGACCAATTTTCTTGGAAAAATTTGTCTATTATTTAAAAAATAAGGCTCATTTCTTGATTTTCCATTTAATATTGAAAACTTAATATTTTTTGACTTCAAAAAATTACATATCCTATCAAGCAAAAAACTATTTGAATTATATAAATAAATGTGGCAATAGTTGCCTTGCTGTCTGACAGTGCCTTCCGCATCCCAGAATGCCGCTATAAACTGCCGAGCTAACTCGTCATTGTTAAAAATATAATCTAGAGTATCAGTCCTAATTTCATTATTATGTTTAATTAAATTTGCTATTCTTCCATTTGATAATCTTAATCTCCACAAACCATTTTCTCTCTCTTCTTCGCTTATATGACCATAAGACTTTAAATGACTGAAAAGGACTTTTCTTAAATTTTTATCTTTATTAAATACTTCAACTCTGTACCTCTGTATCGAACCATCCCCTAAAGCAAATCCAATAACATATGCCAATTCTGGTGTAATCCTGATTGTTGCTGAATTGTAAGTAATCCCGTCTTTTGAAACTATAATCTTTGAATTTACATTGCTTGGAAATGATTTTGTTATAATATGGTTCCTGATAGTAGGTATTTTCAATTTATTAAACCAGTGTTGTAAAGTTGAGTCTGAAATTCCGGTTATAGTCTCAATTTCTGTAATACTGAATTTAGGGTATATTGAGTTAACAAAATTTCTTAATCTTTCTTCTCCAATAATTTTTTTAATAGTTTGAAAATTACCATTGTTTTCTTTAATTTCCTTGATTCGACTCAATATTTTGTTGTCCATTTTACTTTCCGCTTACCTTTACTTTGCTGAACCTCAAAACTTTATCGTTGAGCATGTACCCTTTTTGGAACTCTTCAAGTATTGTCCCTTCAGGCTTGTCGGATTCTTCCTTGAGCAAAACTTCGTGCCTGTAAGGATCAAACTTTTCATCTTTAGTGCTTATCGGCCTTAATCCTTCAGCTTCAAGCGCCGAGTAAAGCTGGGCATAAACCATCTTCATGCCTTCAGCGAATTTTTCCTTGTCTGATGAATTTTTTAATGCGATTTCAAAGCTGTCCAGCACAGGCAGCATTTCTGCAATTATGCCTGCATTTGCGTATTTCGCAAAATCAATTTTCTCCTTTGCATTCCATTTCTTGTAATTCTCAAACTCTGCCTGCAGCCTTTTTAATGTGTCAGTCAGTTCTTCTATTGACTTGTTTTTATTGTCAAGCTCTTTTTTTAAATTGATTAAATCATTGATTTCTTTTTCTTCTTTCTTTGGATCTGCGCCTTTTTTATCTTCCTTTTTATGCTCCATTTTTACCCTTTTATTTGGTTGACTTAAAGTCAACGAAATAGTGGTAATATCAACTAGTATATAAATATTTCGGCAAAGATTTAAATATAAGCACTCATACTGGTACTCTATGGCATTCATAAGGCAGAGGATAACCATAGTGCAGATAAGGAAGCCGGCAGAGCATAATGTAAACCAGGAACTGCAGTGGTTTGGGACTTCTTTGGGGCTTTTCAATCTCAGGGACAAGGATAAAAGCACTTTCAGGCTTTTCATAGAGCTTTTGAAATCAGCCAAAGCAAACAATACGCTGACAAGCGATGAGCTGGCAGCCAAGCTTGCGCTGTCAAGAGGCACAATAATCCATCATATAAACAAGCTTATGGAATCCGGATTAGTGGTGCATGAAGGGAATACCTACACCTTAAGGGTCGAGAATTTAAAAACACTGATAGAGGAAATAGAGAAAGACATTAAAAGAGCCTGCGATGATTTGAAGGAAGTTGCAAAGGAGATTGACAGCAGGCTTGGGCTGTAGTGTATTAATTTTTAAATAGTAAATTATATAAACTACCTTACGGAGTTTTAGCACATGAAAAAGATATTTCTATTCTTTGCAATATTTTTAATTGCCCCTTCTGTTTTGGCGGACATAACTATTCTGACAGAACAGGATAAATATAATCTGGGCAACAGGGTAAGGGCATCTGCATCTGTTCTGCAGGAAGCTGATTTTGAGGGGTTGTTTAAGCTGACAATATCCTGCAATGACTATCAACTGCAGTATTATACTACGCCTGTTAGCCTGGAAGCCAATTCAAGGACAGCAGTTGATGTTCCGGAGCTGGCAGCAACTTCTTCAATGCTGGGCAGCTGCGCGCTTGGCGGGGTCCTGACAACAAACAGCAATCTGCTTATAGAGGGGAAAAGCTCCAACTCATTTGAAGTAACCCACCAGCTTAAAGTCCTTCCGGTCAACAGCAGGATAACTGCCCTGCCCTCGGAATCAATTAAAATAGCCGGAGTAGTCAACGAGGCATTCGGCAACAATCTTTTGAAAGCGGATGTTAAAGTGTCGCTTGACGATTCTGCTTACAAGACAGAGGCTATTGACGGAAAATTTGACGTTCTGATAGAACTGCCAAAAAATATAAAATCCGGAAAGCATTCTGTCGATATAACTGCTTCGGATTCAAAAAATAATATGGGCACTGGAGCCATAGAGCTTGAGATAACCCCGGTAGAAAAATACCTTAAGCTGGAATTAAGCGAGCAAAATATTGAGCCAGGCAAAAAAATCGGAATAACTCCTTATTTGTACGACCAGGCTGATGACTTGATGAATGCTTCTGTCAGCTTGGAGATGACTCATGAAAATAAAGAGAAAATGTTCGCCAAGACTGTCCAAAGCAACGAAAAAAGAGAATACGAGTTCAGCCAATATGCAAAGCCTGGAAATTATATTATTACTGGCGCATATAACAATCTCCAGGCTAAATCCCTAGTAAATGTTACAACCATAAGGGAAGTTAAATTAAAATATGAAAACCAGTCTGTTCTTATAGAGAATGTGGGAAATGTGCCGTTTATTGACGAAATCACCCTGTTTGTCCAGAACGAATTAAAAAAATACCTTGTAACCAAAAAGCTGGATATCCAGCCTGGGAAATTTTTGATGGTTGACCTATCAAAGGAGGTTCCGGGCGGGGTCTATAGTGTTGCTATGCCGCTTAAGGAAAGCATTGACTCAATAAGGCAGGCGCTAAACCAAAGCAAGCCTCCTCAAAATTTACTGGCTGCTGAAGTTAGGATTGAGGACAACAGGCCAATTTACAAGAGAATAATGAGCGGAATACGCTCCA
Source organism: Candidatus Woesearchaeota archaeon (assembly GCA_016185845.1). GTDB lineage: Archaea > Nanobdellota > Nanobdellia > Woesearchaeales > GW2011-AR4. Next base: position 10,466 of record JACPMV010000036.1, read on the forward strand.
TAACCGGCGGCTTGGCGGGAGTTGACGGATTGCTGACAAAAAATCCGCTAGTAGCGCCATTCATATTGGCTTCTGTAATCCTATTGCTTGTTATCCGCTACGGCAGAAAGCCCATAATGAGCCTGATAAAACGGGAGAAAAAAGAAAAAGATGAAAAGAAAGATTAATCCTGTTTTCTTCTGTCAATCTCGTCTATTTCCCCAAAAGTCTCATTAAGCAGGTCCTGCGATGTTTTTCTCAGTCCAACAGAGCCCTGCTTGGAGCAATAAGGGCAGACGTTCGGGGTTTTCGAGCTTGTAAACTTGTAGCCGCAGCTTCTGCATTCCAGTTCAATCATAATACTACCTTGCAGTAGGAAGTATATAAATTTGTCGGATTTTAACCAAACTTAGCAAAAGATTTAAAAATAAACTCCGTTTTTAGCTTCTAAAATGGTAGCATTTAGCAGAAGATCGGCAATAATAATCTCTATTGTAGCTATCATCATAATCATTATTTAAGGGCCCGATAAATATTCTAGGCGGGCCTGACAAATTGTTTTAGGTTACGTTCTGGATTATAATAAAAATGCAAGAAAATCAAACAGTTAAGGCAAATATACAGCAATGGTATGACCGCCTTCCATTGGTCGCTAGAGTTGACAGGCCTTATCCTGCAAGACCCGAAAAACTGACTATATTGCGTGATTCTTCGCCCACTTCGATGCAAATTACGACAAAACCAAATACTTTTCAGATAGTTTATTCCGCCAATGGAACAGGGTATAATATGAAATGCATGGAACGGGCAGACCAAAATTTAGATGTAATAATATTTGGAAAAGTCTTGGACGAGAGAAATATGCCCGAACTGCTATTTTTATTACAGAAAGACATATCTGAGGTCGATTGCCTACATCCATCTAATTCTTCCTTAAGAACAATACCCTTGGATGCGCTTGTTGATTACCGAATTTAATTCCCCTGCCTGTCATGCGCTCTCAGGCTAGGCCTGTTCTTTTCAACGCCTTTTCCCTTGTGCATCAGCCCTCGCGCTCTTTTTCCTGCGCTTGTCAGCCCTCTTTCGCTTCTTCCCTTGTGGCCTATTATCCAGCTTATGTGCGGATCAGACACTATTGACGGATTGTGCTTGTCCACCAGGATGATTTCATACCAGTAATGCAGGCCGTCTTCTGCAGCATAATAGCTGTTTAGAACTTCACAATTAGGATATTTTCTTGCAGCCCTGTTTTCAGCAACCTGCTGGTAATTCATAGTCAGGTCTTTCCTCCTGCTCATTGCCTTCGGCCTTCTGGGGTGCCTTATCTGGGGCCTTTGCCTTCCGCCTCTGTCAACCCTCTGCCTTACAACAATGAATCCCTGCTTTGCCTTGTATCCAAGAGAACGGGCCCTGTCAAGCCTTGTAGGCCTTTCAACCCTTACTGTAACAGGCTCAGTGCGCCATTTTATAGTGCGCTCGTGCTGCAATTTCTTAAGAACATCATCCGGATTTTTCCAAGCTTCCCTTATATGCTGGTACATTCCCATGTTAGCCTCCGTTATTTAATATTTAATCAGGATTCAGGCAAGCAACGCCTACATTTCCCGCAGGACAATGGAAATTTTGGCGGTTTATAAATGTATTGGCAAAAATTTTATTTGTTTTTATTTTGTCCAATTTCAGACATTTATGTTCTTTATTGTTTTGATTTGGGCATCAGGCTTAAGAATTGGCTGCTGATTCCCGGGCGGATGCCGGCTGATAAATATATTCTGCAAAGACACAGGGAACTGTTTGACCATTACTGGAGGTTATCAGGCAGCGGCCAGATGCGTGAAAGCCAGCGTTCGCAGTATTACAGATTGGCAATTGAGACGGGCGTTGCCATGGATTATATGGGGCCAACAATTGACGGAAAAATTTTGCTTGCCGCCGATGCAGAAGAAATATTAAAAAAAGTGAACCGGGCAGAAGGTTTTCAGGGACAGCGGCAGGTTTCCATGAATGCGCTTAAAGGCGATTTGAAAATAATTTTAAGGCACCTTCAAATATACGGATTGAAAAGATACAGCCCGCTTAAATCCGGCAAGATTTAGGATTTGAATATGCCTAATCACAACATTTTAATATTTCAAGATAGTTCTTTTTAATATGCCAACAGACAGCTCGAATATGCTGAAAGCGATCGAGGATTTTCCGCACCAGTGCAGGACAGCCTTGGAGCTTGCAAAAGGCATGGCTGTTTCTGGGAAGATAAGCAACATAATAGTTGCAGGCATGGGGGGCTCTGCTGTCGGCGGGGATTTGCTTAGGCTGTACATGCATGATTCTAAAATACCCGTAACGACAATAAGGGATTACAAGCTGCCCGATTATGTAAATGAAAGCACCTTAGTTTTTGCCGTTTCTTATTCCGGAAATACAGAAGAGACTTTGGCGGCTTACGAAGATGCTGTGAGAAAAAAAGCAAAAATCGTTGCTGTCACAAGCGGAGGAAGGCTCTGGGAAGTGTCAAAAAAAACAATCAAAATTCCGAAAGGCCTCCAGCCAAGGGCTGCTTTGGGATACTTATTTTTCCCTGTTTTGGGGGTATTGGTGAATTCCGGCATTGTTAAGGAAAATTCAGCTGAAATAGCCGAGATGCTTGATATTCTGCCGCAAAAGGAGGAATTCAGAAGCTTTGGGGAAAAATTGGCTAAAAAAATAGGCTCTAGAACTCCGTTGATTTATGCTTCAGAGCAGTTTTCAGCAGTTGCATACAGATGGAAAACGCAGTTTAATGAGAACAGCAAGATTGCAGCCTTTTCCCATGTTTTCTCGGAAATGAACCATAACGAGATAGTCGGCTACCAGTCAATGGGCAAGGACAAGTTTACTGCAATATTCATAAGGGACAATTTAGACAATGAAAGGATAAGAAAAAGAATGGACATTACAAAAGAGATTATCTCGCAGAAAGTTGAAGTTGAGGAAGTCTATACTAAAGGGACTTACCTGCTTTCAAGATTATTTTCAGGGCTGTACTATGCAGACTTTGCATCTTATTATCTGGCCCTGCAGAACAAGATTGATCCTACTCCCGTGCATGTCATAGAGAACCTGAAGAAGAAGCTGGCTGAGTGATTTTATATTTTTTTTGGATTTTTAATGACTTATGGTTGGAACTTCACCGGGCTGCTGATTTTGATCTGAATGTTCCGCGGTCATTTGTGAATAAGAACGTTTTTGAGTGCGGAGCGCTTCATAAATCCCAACGCCAAGGGCACCTAAAACTGCACCAACACCGCTCATAACAGCTATTGTGCTTCCATTGTGGACAATTGTGTACATCTGCTCATAGTTACCGCTTAGTCTAGAAGCCAGCAGCATGCCTGTATCAAGAATCACAGCGCCACCTGCCGCGCCTAATATAACTTCACGCAAACTTATGTTTTCCTGCACCGGAGCTGCAACTCTCTGAACAATTTGAGTTAAATTTGTAGAAGCTTTAGATGCAGGCGCTGTCGGATGCGGAAATTCACTGGCAATAACCATGGACCTTATTGAACCGAATTCATTTAACTTTTTACCAACATCTTCCGGGTTCCTAGGCATCCTATTCATAATGCTAAAAATATGTTGAGCTTTTTAAATGTTTTTATTCCGTTAAAAGCGCATGCACCAATGCACAACAACATTTTTATAACTTTCAAGATTACTTTTGCCCATGCTACTCAAATCCGTAAAGCTCCACAATATCCGAAGCTATGAAGAAGCCGAGATAAATCTGCCTTCCGGCTCTGTTCTTTTGGCAGGGGATATAGGCTCGGGCAAATCCACTATACTCCTTGCTATAGAGTTTGCAATCTTCGGCGCAAAAAAGGGAGAGCTGCCGGCTTATACCTTATTAAGGCACGGCAAAAAGGAAGGATCTGTTGAATTGAAAATGAATGTAGACGGCAAAGACATCCTGATAAAAAGAACCCTTAAAAGAAGCAACGACGATATAAAGCAGGAAGCAGGATACTTGATAATAAACGGAATGAAAAAAGACGCTACATCAGAAGAGTTAAGAGCCATAATATTGGACTTGCTGGGCTATCCGAAAGATTTGGTGAAAAAGGGCAAGGATTTAATCTACCGCTATACAGTTTATACTCCGCAGGAAGAGATGAAGCAGATTCTGTATGAAGCCAAAGACACAAGGCTTGACACTTTAAGGAAAGTCTTCAACATAGACAAGTACAAGAGGGTAAAGGACAATTCTGGCATTGTCATAAAAGCCCTGAGGGAAAAGAAAAGGCATCTTGAAGGGTATATCACAGACCTGGACTACAAGAAAAAGCAGCTGGAAGAAAGAAAAAATGAGATTTCAGATATTGACAAAAGAATTTTGGATATTCTGCCTAAGATAGGGGAAGTAAAAAAGATTATAACAGAAAAAAAGAATTCGATAGAGAGCATTGAAAGGGACATGCTGGAGCTTACCGCATTAAGAAAATCGCTCAGCATTGCTGAAACAAGCCTTGCCCACAAGATTGAGCAGAACAACAGGATAAATGCCGAAATTAAAAGGCTGAATGAGCAGGCCGAGGATGCCAAAAAAGAGCTTGAAGGTAAGGGATCAGAAGACGCGTCTATCATAACTAAAAAAATTTCAGAAAAGGAAAAAGAAAGAAGCGAGGCAGACTTAAGCTATAATTCATCTATCAAAAAAATAAGGGAGCTTGAGGTCAAGATGGAGCACTGCAAGGACACGATAAGGAAAATAAGCTCCATGGACATCTGCCCGGTGTGCGGGCAGAAAGTTGACGAAAGCCACAAGAACGGAGTAAGCCTGAGGGAAAACAAAAAGCACGAGGAGTTTCTTGAAAACATTAAAAACTATAAGGAAGAGGAGGAAAAGCTTGAAAGAATAAGAATAGTTCTGAAAAAAGACATTGACAATCTTGTCAGGGAGCAGCACCATTTTAATGTCTTGAAAAT
>JACPMV010000030.1 GCA_016185845.1 Candidatus Woesearchaeota archaeon
GAAGCCCAGGCATCTTTTATAGTAAAGAATAATGATGCTTTTGCAATAGCAACCAATGATGCGGATGCATTGCTTTTTCAGGCAACAAGGATAGCAAGGAATGTCAATATGGCAGGCAAAAAGAAGAAAATGAACAAATTAAGCTTTGAAACTGTAAATCCTGACCTGATAGTTTTAGAGGATAATCTGAAGCATCTTGGGATAAATCAAGAGCAGCTTATTGCGCTGGCCATGCTGATTGGAACTGACTATAATATGGGCGGCGTTAAAGGTATTGGCCCTAAAACTGCACTGAAGATGGTAAAGCAGTTTGAAAATAATTTTGATGATTTGTTCAGGGAAGCCAAGTGGGACGGGCATTTTGAATTTAAATGGGAAGAGATATTTGATTTGATAAAGAATATTCCGGTTGACAAAAACTATGAATTAAAATGGAAAGAGCCTGATGAAGACAAAATAATGAAGCTGCTTGTAGATGAGCATGATTTCTCTGAAGAGAGAGTTAAGTCGCAGTTAGAAGCATTCGGCAAGACTAAGCAAAAAGGCAGCCAAAAGGGACTGGGGGAGTTTTTTGGATGAAACGAAACCTAAAATTTTACCTAAAAAATAAGCTGAGCAAAAAAGAGCTTGAAATTGCTCCTTCCTCTTTCGATGTAGTGGGCGACTTGATGATTTTCTCTGACTTTCCTAAAGAGTTAGTAAAAAAAGAAAAGCTGATTGGAAGCACAATACTTCAAAACTACCATTATGTTAAAACAGTCCTCAAAAAAACAAAAAAATACTCCGGAAGATTCAGGACTGCGAAGCTTAAGGTAATTGCAGGTGAAAATAGAAAAGAAACAACGCATAAGGAAAATGATGTTTTTATCAAGCTGGATGCTGAAAAAGTCTATTTCTCTCCAAGGATGTCAAGCGAAAGAAAAAGAATCGCTGATTTAGTCAAGCCTGATGAGTCGATATTAGTGATGTTTTCCGGCTCTGGTATTTATCCTTTAGTAATTGCCAAAAACTCAAAATGCAAGGAGGTTTATGGTATTGAGATAAATCCGACAGCACATAAATACGCATTGAAAAATATCAAGAAAAACAAGCTGGATAATAAAATAAGATTATTTCTTGGCGATGTCGGAAAAATTATGCCGAAAATAAAAAGAAAGTTTGATAGAATCCTGATGCCCTTGCCAAAAGGCGGGGAAGGATTTTTGGATTTGACGTTAAAATATATAAAAAGCAAGGGAATTATCCATTTCTATGATTTTCTTCATGAAGATGAGTTCCACAAAGCCGGTGAAAAAATAAAAAAAGCGTGCGAAAAATCAAAGAAAAAATATAAGATTCTCAGAATAGTGAAGTGCGGGCAGTATTCTCCTGGATTCTACAGGGTCTGCGCTGATTTTCAGGTAAATTAGGTGTGTACGCTCAGCAGTTACTACCGCAAGTCATCGCCGTGATTTGTGAGCGAGTGAAACGAATCTCACTCGCATGTCACTGCTACTAGGGTGTTCACTCAGTCATCGCGTACACAACAAGAATAAGTAATGTCCTCTTTTAAAGTTTTCTAGCCAAACATCCCCGTATAATCTTCGCCTTCCAGCTTCTCTTCCTGCCTTACCTTGTCAATCGCCTTTAAGAAATCCTCCCTTGTTACATGATCCCTATCCTGCCTTATTGCGAAATAGCCGGCTTCGGTGCAGACTGCCTTTATTTCCGCCCCTGAAAAATTTTCCATTTTTTCTATTATTGCTTCATTGCTTACCGTCCTGTCCAATGGCATGTTTTTCGCGTGTATTTTGAATATGTCGAGCCTGGATTCCTTGCTAGGTATAGGCACATGTATAAGCCTGTCAAGCCTTCCCGGCCTTATGATTGCAGGATCCAGAATGTCTTTCCGGTTTGTAGCGCCGATTATCTTGACATTGCCAAGCGACTTAAAGCCGTCTATTTCTGCCAATAACTGCATAAAAGTTCTGTTGACTTCCCTCTCGCCTGAAGTGCCGACTTCCATCCTTTTTGCAGCCAGAGCGTCTATTTCGTCTATAAAAACTATTGCCGGTGCTTTCCTTCTTGCAAACTCAAAGATTTCCTTAACGAGCTTTGCGCCTTCGCCTATAAATTTCTGCACCAGTTCAGATCCGACAACCTGTATAAAAGTTGAGTTTGTCGATGAAGCGACTGCTTTTGCAAGCAGGGTCTTGCCTGTTCCAGGCTCTCCGTAAAGCAATATTCCTTTTGGGGGAGTTATTCCAATTTTCTTGAAAAGCTCCGGCTTTTTCAGCGGAAGCTCCACAACTTCCTTTATTTCCTGCATCTGATGGCTCAAACCACCAATATCATTCCAGGAAATTGTCGGCTTTTCAACAATGACGAATTTCTCTATGTTGAATCGCCTGGTTATAGGGATTTTTTTGATTATAGTGAGGTTTTTCTGCTCTACAAGTATGAGCTCGCCTGACTTGAGCTTTTCGCATTCAGCAGAGATGTTGACCAAAAACTGGTTGCCGTTGGGTATTTTTATTATAGCTGTATCAGGAAATATCTCCTTGACTTCGCAGACCATCAAAGGCGACGCCTTGAACCTCTCAATCTCGTCCCTCAGCCTGCTGACAGTTTCCCTTAAAATCTTGTTTTCCTCGTCATAAGGGTTCGCAGAAGTGGAATACCTGTACATCACGCTGTCGATTATGCTCTTTTCCTTTGCAGGCATGCTTTTGAGAGAATTCAATTGGTATAAAAGGTTTTGGATTTATGTGATAATCTAATATATATAAAATTTATAAATTTTTAGCGCCGATTATCAGCTTCCCGTCGGCATAAATTTTAGGATTCCTTATCACAAAATCAACATGGAACGGCACGTCAACTTTTCCTCCAAAGTGCCTGTTGTTGCCGAAGGCTATGTGGCATGTATCGAGGACTTTTTCGTCTTCAAGCACTTCTCCGGTTATTATGGCTTTGTAGTTTGTCCCTATGCCTAATTCAGCAACATTCCTATAAAGCTTATTTTTTAGTAATTTTTGAAATTGTTTTGAAATTTTTCCACCATTTATATCTTGAATAAATCCATTCTTAACATTTATTGTTATATCCATATCAACTTTTCCAATCCCTCCGACGCTTGCATCACAAACAATATTTCCATTTGCCTTTCCTTCCAGCGGAGCAATAAAAACTTCTCCCGCAGGGAGGTTTCCGAAAGAGCCTTTTTTTGTGTAAATTCCGTCATCACTTATCCATTTTCTTCCTTGAATGCTGAATTCTATGTCAGTTCCTTTTGCCGTAGTTATACTTATTTTATTTTTGTTATTCAGTTTTTTGATGAGTTTATCATTAATGAATTTTAATTTGCTGAAGTCGACGTTTAGTGTTCTTTTCATCATATCTTCTGTAATGCCCGGCATGCTTGCCGCCCTTGCGCCATTTAAAGTTGCATTCTTTCTTGCTGCCGTATGGCTTAATGATTTTGTTGTAGGCATGAGAATAACATCATGATTAAGCATCTCATCAGCAACATTTTGCGGAGGCTCTGAGCCATGAGATTCCGGAATTGGAATCATTATTAACTTGGATTTTCTAGTTATTTTTAATGAATTATTATATAATGCGCGTCCAATCTTGCTTAATTCAGAATCAGTAATTATCAGGCAGCTTTCATTTTTTTTCAGATCCATGCATTGGCTGAGTATTATGCTGCAGGATTTATCGAGGAGCATTTTCAAGCCGAGAACTCCCCATCTTTTAAAATCCAGTGTACACTTCCATTTTTGTCTTTTCCGTAAACGTCGAGCTTCTGCCTCGGGGCGTTAAAAACTATGTCCATGTGGTATTCCGTGCTCCTGTCAGGCTCAAAGCCGGAACCAAGTGCGATGTGCATCATTTTTGCTATTTTTTCGTTTACAATAAGGTACTCGCACAGCCTGGCCTTTGGGTTCGTGTTTATGGCAAATTCACCGACCCTTTCAAAATTGTCTTTTTTCATCTTTATGATATCTTCCGGCAATGACCTGTTTTTTTCCGATTCTAGCAGCAGTTTCATAGCTTCCTGCTTTCTTTTGCTTATTTTCTCAATTATATCTTTGGGCCCTGAGATTATTTTATAGCTGTCGCCATAACATTCAACGACAAGGGGATTTTTTTCATCAAGATGGTAGCTCTGGTCGACATGGACTACGACATCGCCGACGAAAGTTCCTTTCATGTATTCAGGAGTTACAAACGCCTCTCCTCCGGGTATGTTGCCCATATTGCCGGCTTTTATGCCCGTCATCTGAAGGTAAGTCCTGTTGATTTTTTCCCTTACATCTGTATCTGACCTTCTGACCCATCTTCTTGTTCCGTCAGGCTTTACAAGGCCCACTTCAAGCTTTGCAACATGCTTTTCATTCAGCTTGCCTTCAACATAAATGACATCGCATTTGTCCATCTTTTCCTTCAGCTTTTGGTTTCTTGCGCGTATATCGGACCAGTCTACAAGATTCGTCTCAATAAAAATGTCAATGGGGATTGTTTCAGTGAAAGCAACCCTTGCAAGAGGATCCCTGTCTTCGTGCTTTGTCTGCGGGTAGAAATCAAGCTTGTAGACCATCTGGCCCGGAGTGAGCCATCTTGTTTTTTTATTTAAGGAAGGATAACCAATAACTTCGCCAAACAGGTGCTTGCCGGGATATCCCTTTGCGCTTATAGAAAATGACAGGTCTATGGGCCTTATTCTGTCGAGTTTTAACAGCCCTGACAGTTTTTTATATTTGATGAACGGCTCTTCATCAATTTCCCTGTCAAGCTCGCAGCCAAGCAGCGTGGCCCTTAATTCTGAAGTTTTTTCGCTTTTTTCCAGCATGGAAGCCCTGTAAGTGGAGCCGCCCATTGCAGGCTCTGCAGTTTTTGCCGCAGACTTGGTCATGGCCCATATTATTGAGTAAGAATCAAGATAGTCTTCGATAGGGTGTCCCATCAAATCTTTGGCCGGTATCAGGGAAAATCCTATGCCTGCCCTTTCGCTTTTTTTCAGATTGTAAACATCACGCCAAAGGATATCTGCAGTCTGTATCAGCTCATCCATCCTGTAATCGGAGAACCATTCTGCATGGAAAGGAAGATTAATCTGGCCTTCAAACTTGTTTTCTCCTGCATTTAAAATAAACTCCGGCTTTTTGAATATTTTTCTGAATTCTCCCTTGGCTTTTTTGTCAACTTCTTCAATAAACTCATTTAATGCCTGCGTCTTATCATTTTTAATTCCATTTTCCAAATCTTCAAAAGTTTCCCACACATCCTTTAATGCGTCAAGCCCTTCTGATTTTCTGTTTATGCCAATGCAGCTTACGTCAGAGCCTGATTCATGCAGAGCCATTGACAGAGGAGCAATGGAATAGAAGGCGTCTTTGTCTGAAATGTCAAATATTATGAAGAAATTTTTGCCCTTTGCGTCTTTTATTGTTTTTTTGTAATCGCTTACAGCAGAAAAGAATGCTTTTTCATCGTATTTCATTTTAAGGAGAAAAAATCATATTATTATTAAATCTTTTGATGTTTTTGTGAGGGGTATTGTCCTGTTTTTGAATAGAATAGTATCTTCTATCCTTATGCCGAATTTTTTGGGAAAATAAACACCGGGCTCAATGGTGAATAGCATGCCATTCTTTATCCTATCTTTTGAATTCAAAGTGAGGTTCGGCATTTCGTGGATTTCTACCCCTACTCCGTGCCCAAGGCCGTGAGTAAAATATTTCTTGTATTTGCCAAGGCTTTCATTGACAAAATTGTACAGTTCAGAGCATTTCTTGCTTTCATTAACCTGATTTATCGCGTCTTTTTGTATTTTCAGCAGCATACTATAAATTTTCTTATCTTTTTGGCTTGGCTTGCCGATATAGACTGTCCTGGTTATGTCTGAGCAATAACCCATGTATTTGACGCCAAAATCAATGACGCAAAAGCCTTTTTTTATCTTCTCATTTTTAGGCTCGTGATGGGGCATGCTTCCGTTGCTTCCTGATGCTACAATTGGGTTAAATGACAATTCCAGCCCGAGTTTTTTTGCCCCGTACTCAAGAAACGCGGCTGCTTCTGACTCTGTCCTGAATGACTTGAAATTCCTTATGGCCTTTTGGAGTATTTTGTCTGCGTATTTGCAGGATATTTTAAGATATTGTATTTCTTTTTCTGTTTTCAGCTCCCTTAGCTTAATTGAATCGAATGCTATATCCCTTATTTTTGATTTTTTGAACTGCTTTTTGAAATGCCTGAATGAGTTAAGTGTAAAGTTGTTTTTGTCTATTGCGATGTTTCCGGTTTTTATTTTGTTTTTTCTTATTGTTTGATATATTGATTCAAAAAATCTTTTCTTTTCCATTGAATAAACTTTTTTAACTGATGATTTTTTAGCCCTCTGGAATTCCATTTCAGGGGCGATGAGGAAAGGATTATGCCTTGCAGGGATTACCAGCGCCCCAAGCCCGCTGTAGCCTGAAAAATAAAACAAGTTTGGGCTGGATCTTGATGAATCTGAATTATAGAATACTGCGCAGTCGGATTTTTTGGCCTTCAGCATGCCCTGAAACTCCGGTATTTTCATTAAAATACAAAATCTTATAAACCATTTAAATCTTTTCTTTATTCATGCATGATTTATTAAATACTAATTACGAGACCTGTGCACTGCTTAGGTAAAATAGGTAACCCTCATAGAACAGCAGTGCTAGACTCACAACAATCTGGCAGAAACAGGCAACAAAAATGCAAAAATACAGGCTAAGCAACGGAATTACAATAATTTTTGAAAAAAACCAGTCAAAATCTGTTGCAGTTGAAGTGATGTTCAGGCTCGGCTCAAATTTTGAGACCAAAAACCTTGCGGGTGCCGCCCATTTTCTTGAGCATATGCTGTTTGAGGGCACCAAAAAAAGGAACAGCAGCAGGGAGATAGCCAATGAGATAGAAAAATACGGCGGCGAGTTCAATGCCTACACAACAGGCGACAGGACTGCTTTCTTTATAAAAATAATAAATAAAAAATTTGACGTTGCGCTGGACATCCTGTCTGACATGGTGGCTAACCCGCTTTTTGACAAGAAGATACTAGAAAAGGAAAAGAAGGTCGTGCTTAAGGAAATCAACATGGTCAATGATGATCCGAGGTCTTACCAGTGGATTTTATTCCATAAAACGCTGTTTGACAGGCATCCTGCCAAGAACCCGACTTACGGGTCTGTAGAAACTGTAAAGAAATTCAGCAGGGAGCATGTCATGGATTATTACATGTCCCATTACCTGCCGAATAATATGATTATTTCGATTGCGGGAAATGTGAAGAATGTGAAAGGGAAGATAAACCGGCATTTTGGGCAGCTGAAGCCGGGCAGGACAATAAAAAGGCCAGAATGCCATGAGCCTGCCCAGTCTAAAATCAAAAAATTTACAGAGAAAAGGAAAACATTCAACTCTTACATGATGCTCGGATACAAGGTTGTGCCAAGGCTGCATAAGGACAGCTATGTTTTTGACGTGATCTCTGCGGTATTGGGCAGGGGCCAGTCCGGATGGATGTTTGACGAGATAAGGAACAAAAGGGGTCTTGCCTACCAGGTTGGCGTGAATAACGAGCATGAGTCTGATTACGGGATTTTTGCCGTGTATACAAATCTGGACAAGAAAAATATAGAAAAGGCGAAAAGCATTATTCTGCAGCAGTTCAGGAGGCTTGAAAGCATAAGCGAAAAGGATTTGGAAGAAGCAAAAACCTACATTGAGGGAAATTATGCGCTTCAGATGGAAGACAACTTCCACAGGGCTGACAGCTTCGCTGTCTGGGAAACCATAAAGGATGCGAGACTGGCTGGCGAGTATCTAAAAAATGTAAAAAAAGTCTCTGTTTCTGATATTAAGAGAATATCCAGAAGATATTTGAATGATAAATATACCTTGGTGGTTATAGAACAAGAATGACTATCTTGTAATTTCAAATTTTCTTATCGTTTCAAGAAGATGCTTTAGTTTCTGGTCTTTGTGAAATGCGTCCCTTACGGGCCTGACTGCCTCGTTGATATAATGGGAAGCCGCGTTCTTCAGGTCCATTGGGTGGATTTTTCCTTCACCGTATAGTTTTTCCAGCTCAGCGTAATTTTCTATTACCAGATCACCGCCAAACTTTTCCTGCCTTTTTATTTCCATGACATTGAATTTCTCAAATATTATGTATTTTGAATAGTCCAGCAAGGGATTTTCCTCTGTGATTTTTGCAGGGCAGTACGCCTTGCTGATTTTTCTCTTTATGTCTTCTTCCGAGTCGTTCATGAAAATTGCCGTGTCCGGCCTGGATTTTGACATTTTCAAATCTATTACCCTGTCAATATCCTTTGATTTTGGCGGCTCTCCCAAGCCCATCAGCATGTGGTGGCTTACGACAACTGGCTTCCAGAATCCTAAAGATGGTCCGAGCTCTCTTGCCAGCACATTGACTTTTCTCTGGTCCATGCCCAATTGGGTGATGTCTGCCTTTAGCTGGAAAATATCTGCGCACTGCATGCAGGGATAGAGAATTTGGGATGCCTGCTGCACTTCTGCATCTCTTCTTCCCATAATCTGGCCAGTTCTTACTATCCTGTTGACAGTCGAGTTTCTCGCAACCTGCATTACCTTCTTCCAGTATTCGGGCTCTTTGACAAAGTCATTTGCCCAGATGAATTCAACATTCTTCAGGTCCATTCCGCAGTGCTTCCACACTTCTATCAGGTACTTGCCGACTGCCTGTATCTTTTCCAGGTCGCCGGACATCTTATTATTTGCCCATGCGTGCCAGTCTGCAACAAGCATCTTGAATTTGACGCCTGCCTTTGCCATCTTGTTGATGTTTATTGATCTCAGAATTCCCTGAGCAATGTGGATATCGGTGCCGGATGGCTCGAAACCGTCATAAGCTATCGGATGCTCTTTTGTCTGCAGAAGGTGCCTTAGTTCTTCTTCTGTCAGGATTTCCTCTCCAACCTGCTTTATCAGGTCAAACTTAGATTCCAAGTCCATAATTGATTATTTTTAATTCTGTGTATTTAAAGGTTTTTGATTGGCAGATTATTTTTCAATGATATCAAATTCAATTACTATTTTAAAATCCCGAGAACGACCTCTGAAAGTAAACGCTTATGAGGTAACCCGTTGATTGATTTATTATTGAATGTATGGGCGAAGCCGAGCGTGTGGCAGACAGCGAGGCTGAGCACTATTGTTTGTCCGAAGGACGGATTAAAGAATTAAGAATAAATAAAAATTTTTACTTTGCCTGTTTTTGCGCGTAGGCCTTTCTAAGCACTGACTGCGCCGCTATCCCGACAGAAACTCCAAGTATTTCCAGGGCGAAGAATATTATAGTGCTCAAAGGCAGGTTGCTGACATAATTATTGAATGAATTAGCATCAGAAACAACGTTGCCTGTGGGAAGTATGCTCGCAGGCGCGCCATTATCCCCGTAGATAGGAAGCATCAAATATATAAAAAATGCCGCTATCGCCCCTAAGTAAGCACCTTCTTTCATAATTCAATCTTAAGATAACTAGGATTTAAAGGTTGCGGTTTGGGGTCATTTTTTGCTTAATTTATTAAATTCCTCAATCATAACCCTGTCCTGTTCTTCTGAGGTTATAAACATTGGGTTAAAAACACCATCATCGTCAAGAATTGACTCGTTCCTAACATTTGGTTTTGTGTTTTTAATTGAGGCTACCCTATAACAAATTTCTTTTTTGTATAATAAACCTTCTATATTTCTTAACCTATCACACAAGGAAATGTTATTAGTTTGGGCTGCCATTACAAAATAACATACCTCGATATTATTCCTTAATTTGACTTTGTCACAAAAATTTGCATTATTTGTCCACCCAGAAAGATGTAAATAACAAGCATCTTTATAATTGTCTGATTTTATCTTGTCGCAATGTACTGGTTCGTTTTTCAAAACAGCTTCTCTAATAAAACAGGCACTCTGTGATTCGGTATCTCTTAAATTAGAGCAATCTTTCGGTTCTTTTTGCTGATTACATCCACTTATAAGTATTACTAGAAAAGCAAGTAGCAATAGTTTAAACTTCATATTTAATCTGTTTAGTCATGTGAATATAAAGTTTTGTACCACTGGACATTTGCTCACGCAAGGTTTATATATCAACTTGCCATCAAAACACTGATGAAAATCTCTGTCTCCTTGCTGTCATCCTACCTGTACTGCTCAAGAAAGCTGTTTCTGCAGAAAGTCCTGATGCTTGAAGAGCAGCCTCCGAAAGAGTCTTTGGTCATGGGAACTATAAGGCATGAGGCTTATGACAGGATAAACAAGAATGAGGAAAATATAGTAACTTCCATTACCAAA
Organism: Candidatus Woesearchaeota archaeon; assembly: GCA_016185845.1. GTDB lineage: Archaea > Nanobdellota > Nanobdellia > Woesearchaeales > GW2011-AR4. The sequence continues at coordinate 10,358 of JACPMV010000030.1, forward strand.
AAGCTGCTTTTTGAGGATATAGAAAAGATATACAAGACAGAATACCTGAAGATTCTAAGAAAGTCCATAGCAGATAACAAAAAGCGCCTGGAAGGAACAAGCCTCAACATGCTTGATGCCTACAGGAAGTCATTTCCTTTTATAATGGAGGAATCAAAAGCCAGGGCAGCCAATATCTTTAATTTTATAGAAAAAAATAATGTTTACGGAGAAGAATTATGGCAGAAGCTTACTCCAAAAATACTCTCGGAACTAAGGGTTGAGTCTGAAGAATTGCGGCTAAAAGGAATTATAGATCAGGTGCATATTTACGAAAATGGCTATGTGCCATTTGAGCTTAAAACGGGCAAAATGCCAAAGGATGGTGTATGGCCGGGCCATAGGGTGCAGATAGCTGCCTACTCGCTGCTTCTTCAGGAGAAGTTCCGGAAGCCGGTCAAGGAAGGATTTGTTTACTACCTTGACTCAAAGGAGAAAAGGCATATTGCCATAAACCCTTATATGAAGGAAGAGATAAAACAGCTGGTTGATGATGTGATTTCTCTTATAGAAAGCAAAGACCTCCCTGATTTCTGCAATAATGAAAACAAGTGCAGGAAATGCGGCTTAAGGCAGACCTGCTACAATGAGGAAGCAGTCAGCAGCCTCCTAAAAGCGAGGATTGCAAGTTAAAATCCAAAAAGTTTATATATAACATGCTCTCCAATATTTTTGTATTAACTACTCAATAAGGAAAACCAAAAAGTGATGAAAATGCCTGAAGACGATAAGAAATTCTCGAAGCAATTGATTGGAAAGACTGTTGTAAGCAAGACCGGCAAGAGGTTTGGAGAGGTCGGCGACATCATATTCGAGACAAGAAGTGGAGAACTAATACACATGGTCCTTCATAACCCTACATCTTATACAGAGAAGCTTGAGCTTGAGAAGGACAAGGAAGGCCACATCCTGATACCTTTCAGCGCAGTAATTGCAGTCGGCGATTTCATGGTTGTGGCTGAAGAGGATATAATTTAGGATTTATTAAACATGAATAAAGTTTTGTTATTCTCGATTGTAGTTTTAGGAATTTTTATTGTTTCTGGCTGTGCCAAACAAGTTGTTGATTGTGGAACTGACGTGACTTGTTTTTACAAAAATTTCAGAACTTGCACTCCTTCAAAAGTCGGCGGCGGAGCAATGGAGATAAAAGGAGGTTCTGTAAAATCGTGCAATATTCATGCTGAAACTGACAATCCGAGCTTTCAAAACGGTGAAATAAAACATGAAATATTAACAATGAAATGTACTATCCGAGACACCGATACTTTCAAAGATATAGAGATAAACGGCCTTGGATTGATTAGCAAAGGCTCCTGCAGCGGAAGTATGTATGATGTGATGACACAAATAATCCGGTCAGCTGAAGATATACAAAATAGATAATTTTTATGAACCCTGTTCTTTATCAAATACCTTTTTAAATCGCTTAGTATTCTCAAGCTGGGGGTTTAATGAACATAGAAAATGCTCTGTGGACTGAGAAGTACAGGCCTTCAGATTTCTCTGACATAAAAGGCCAGAAAGAGATAGTCAAAAGAGTGAAAGCTTTCGTTGAGCAGCAGAATCTGCCCCATCTGATGTTTGCGGGGCCTGCAGGTGTCGGAAAATCAACATTAGCAATTGTTACAGCAAAAAAATTGTTTGGGCAACAATGGCGCCAGAATTTTTTGGAGCTAAATGCGAGTGATACAAGAGGGATAGACACCATAAGGCAAAACGTGAAAGACTTTGCAAGAACCAGAGCAATTGGTGACGCCCCCTTTAAAATAATTTTTCTAGATGAGGCTGATGCCCTGACAAGGGAGGCCCAGCAGGCGCTAAGAAGGACTATGGAGAACTACACGCAGACATGCAGGTTTATCCTAAGCTGCAATTATTCATCAAAAATAATCGAGCCGATACAGAGCAGGTGCGTTGTCTTCAGGTTCAAGCAATTGGACAAGAAAGAAATTCTTGAGATAATAGACGGCATCGCCAAATCAGAGAAAATAAAGATAGACGAAAAGGCAAAGGAAGCGTTATATGAAATTTCAGAAGGGGACTGCAGGAAGCTTGAGAATATTCTGCAGAGCTCTGCGGCAATAGCTGACCATATAACTGAAGATTTGGTGCATTCTCTTGCCTCTGTTGCAAAGCCGAAGGAGATAAGGGAAGTTCTTGAGCTTGCATTAAAAAACAAGTTTATCGAGGCAAGAAACAAGCTGCTGGACCTGATGCTGAGCTACGGATTGGCCGGAATTGATGTCTTAAAGCAGATTCAAAAGGAGATTCTTGAATTAAACATAGACAACAAATCAAAAATGATCCTGATAGAGAAATGCGGCGAAATCGAGTTTAGGATGACAGAAGGCTCTGACGAATTTGTTCAGCTAGAAGCCTTATTAAGCCAGTTTGCTTTGGCTGGAATGAATAACTAACCGTTTAGGCATGTAGTTCTAATGCTAAAAATTGCTGCTGAAATTAAAAAAGAAAATACAGAAAGCAGAGCCAGAAAAATAGAAATGATAACTCTTGATTTCTTATTTTTTGAACCCCAATCTTTAAAAATTTTAAGTGTGAATAAGAAAATGTTTAATACTATAAGAAAAACGCCGACCCCAAAGAATATAAAAGCCTGATTTATGGCTGGGTTGGAGATACACATTTTGAATTATTTCTTATTCTTCTGCCAAATGCTTTACAAGGACTTCCATTTCCTTGTTGTCAAGAATATTATATTTCAATCGAACTCCAACATTTTTCTCAAGATCAAGCCTGTCCTGCACCAGGTCTGCCGTGCACACAATTGTCCTCTTGTTGTTGATCATCCTGACTGTGCCTGAGCTGTCGCTGTCCAGGCCGCCGCATTTTAGGTTTGAAAAAACAGGGTCAACAGGTATTTCTGTTATCTCAACGCCAACATTATTTTCTATCTCCCTTCTTGCCTTTGCAGCCCTTGGGCATGCCAAGTCAAAGCCTCCTGACGGCGTTCTCTCGTCTTTGCTCCAGAAGACGTCTGCGCTGCCAGTAAGCACTACATCAAAGCTGAAAGAGATTTTGTCTTTTCCCACAACAGTCTGCCTGAAATTCTGCACCTGGACAGGCCCGGACGAGCTGTGAATAACCCTGCCGCTTGTTCCTGTGCCGCTTGGCGTGCAAAAGCTGTCGTCCCTTATGTTGATCATGTCCTTCAATATGCAGAGCTTTGAAACCGCCAGTGTTTCATAATTATAGCAGACATCTGCCCTGAATGTGAATGGGGTGTTGCCCGGGAATTTTGTCGGTATAAAATCGCCGCCGCTCTTTGGGAAAGCAACATAAGTTGTGGTGCCGTCAACTGTATTGCCTTCAGCATCCCTTTTCTTTGCATCCAGATCATCCTGTGGCTCAGCATCTTTCATTTCATCAAAAGTCTGGCCGAAATCAGCAGGATCAAATCCCACTAAGTTGACTTTTACATTGTCTTTCTCTATTTTATGCTCGCCGTCATTCTTCAGCCTTACTATTGCATTGAATCCGAATGATTCTGTATCTGTGACTTCAGGCGGCGGGCTGCCTTCCTCGAAATTTACTGTTAATCCTGCAGTGCCCCCTAAGAAAGGCGTTCTTGGGGCGCCACCTGTGGCTGCGCCTGATTTCTTGCAGGCTGAAACTAGAAGAATCATGCATATTAAAAGCGCAATGGCATAATATTTTTTGTTCATTTTTAATCTTTCGTCCAAAGCGGTTATTTTATTTTAATGTTGGTATGTCGGAAATCATAGATTTCCGATCATTCGAAAACCTTAAAAGTTTTCTTTATGTTGGAAATCGCAAATGTTACTGAATTATGCTCGGAAATCGTAATCACTTGCGAACTGCAACAATCTGTGAAAATAACTTTTTGTAGTTCGCAATATATAAAGTTTTCTATTGGGCTATTCGCCGGTATCCTCTTTTTTCAGCAAAGTCTTGGTTTCTGCCGTTGTTTTGTAAATATAGCTTAGCTCAATCCTCAAAGGAGTTGTGTAAGCTGTGCTGCCTCCGGGATATCCTGCAGTGCCGGTGCTAATATAGTCTTTTTGGAGCTCGCATATGATTGAGCCTTCACCGTTTTGCAGCCTTATGTGCCCCTTGCCTGATTTTCCAGTTGATTCTGCAAACGGCCAGCAATCCAGGAATTTATCGCCTATGCTGATTCCTTCAACATAAACTTTGTCTATGTCTTCCTTAGTAATCTTGCTGCTTCCGAAAGGGTCGCATTTTTCGATTGTGCTTCCTGATTGCTTGGCAGGTGCCTGGAATGCGCCTTGAGTTTGCTGCGTGTCGCTTCTTATCCTCAATACATCTCCAAGGCCCACATTCTTGACAGTTATCATGAACTGGGTCTTTTCTGACAATGCTTTTTCTTCCACCTTGGTTACAGCTATCGGGGCGCCCTGGCTTGTCAGGATTATGTTCTTGACTTCACAAACTTTTTTCTGCTTGACTGTTGGGTAAGGATCCGGGTCTATGCAGACAGAAGGGCCCGCTATGGTCTTGTATTCATAGCATAAGGTAGCGAGAATTATTGGCTCGTATTTGTCAACTCTCATGCTTTCAAATTTCACCTGCGGGCTAAAAGTGGCAACTTCCGAGCCGCCTTCGGAATTAATCAGAGTTTTGCCGAACAATGCCGTGGACTTGCTCAAGTCAAAAAATGGCTGCTGGCCTGATGCAAACTCAATGATGTTTTTATCATAGCCGCTCAAATATAATTTGCCGGTTATAGGCTGTCGCTCCTCTGGCTGGGGATATACTCCCCTGTTAACAATCTCAACAGCAATATCAATCTTATTTTGCAGATTGCCGCTGCTTCCTACAAAAATTGTAGGAGGCGGGTTATTGGGAAGAAATCTTATTTTCAGGCCGTCTGTGCCTGTCCTAAGCTCTTCTGTTTTAGTTTTTTTAGCGCTGTCTTTGCTGCTGAAAGGGTTTTTCACAGAGCACGCTGCGGACAAAAGCATGACTATAAGGATTGCAGAAATAAATATTTTCTTTGAATTCGCCATAAAATATCAAATAAACTTTTTATATTTAAAACTTCTGATTAGTATAGAAAACAACATAATATATCAGCAATACATGTCGTTTTCTAACTAGCGAAAGGCATTAATATTGCACTAAATCTTGTATCTTTCGCTAGTATTTCAAAGGCTTTTGGATGTTGAAAGTTGTCGATATGCTTTGGGTGTATCCGTAATCTATTTCTATCCTGATAGGGGAGGTATATGCATCGGAATTTGAACTTATTCCGTCCTTATGGGTGCACCTTATAAAATCTTTTTTATCCCTGAACTTCAGGATTCCTGTAGTTTCGTCATTTTCTAAGCTTGGCGTGCATACAAGCTGGTTTTCGCCTTTAGATTCGGAACTGTAAACTTTCAGATAAGCGACATTCCAGAGATCTTCGCCATTAAATTCTGACTTTTGGCATGGGATTGTGTAACCCTTTGGGTTTACTGATATACCCTGCCCTGTGTTCTCAAAATATATCAAAAACTGAGGCTTAACTTTATCTCCATCCGGAACCATTCTTGTCTCTATTTTTCTTACGACTATCGGAGCGCCTTGCCCCCTATTGAGATTAATGTCATTAACCTGGCAGACTTTCTTCGCTGGCCTTATATTCGCTATGTCGGGGTCTATGCAGATAGTTGCGCTAGCAATCGTCTTATAAGGATAGCAGAAGGTGGCAGTCAGTGTTGACTGCTTTGATTCGCTTTGCGGGTCTAATTTGCCTGCTGTCGCCTGCAGGCTTATCACATTTTCTTCCCCCCTTAAGTCTATCAGAGACTTTCCTCTGATGTCAAAAGGCAATGTTTCGTCCTTAATTAAGGTAGGATTGTCCTGAACGGCTATTTGCGGAACATAATCTTTTTCCAAACCGAAGGTAATCAATCCGTTTTTTATGTCATAGGCGCCCGCATTCCTTATTCTCAGCACGACCGCAAACTTTCCATCTTCAAAGACTATCTGCGGAGGCGCATTTCTTGCGAATTCTGCAATCAATCCATTTGTGCCGACGCGCACATCAACATCCTGAGATGAGCTTGATCTTGAGCCAGTCGATATGTAACCGCAGCCTAGTAATACGAGCGAAAGCAAAGCTAAGGATAAAAAAAGAATTTTTTTCATGGTGTACCGCTTGGCGCGGGGGCGTCTGCCACTGGCGTGATTTCATCTGTTGGAACAGCTTCCGATTGTTCTCTGCCTCTTAAAGCGCTTATTGTATACTTATAAGTCTGGCCATCCATAATTCCTTGTGTGTCCGTATAGCTTAATTGACCAGCCGGTATTATTATTGGTGCTCCTATTTGCGTTATTTGAGTTTTATCTACTCTAAACCTGTAAATCCGGTATTGGACTCCTGGAGTTGGTGATGCCTCCCAGGATATCGTAACGCTTTTGTCTGCGTTTTGTGTGTCTTGTGCTATTGGATTTAATGGAGACTCCAATGGATCTGTTCGTGGTGCTTCCTGCAATTGCCCCGAAGCCTGAACAAGAAGATTTATTGCTCCGTTATCTATTTTTTGTTTGATGTCCTTTATTATACTCACGTATCTCCTTAGTTCGTCAAGGCATTTTTCGTCGCAGTTGGCAGAGCTGCATCCCCATCCATGATAGCCACGTATTGCGGCATCCCATTCTGTGTAAGTTTCTCTAAATATAACTTTCCCATTTGCATCCCTGCATCTATACTCCCTTCCGCCTTTATCTGCATCATATTTTTGCCTGAATAATTTAATTCCAATCTCTATGTTGCAATCTTGGTCATAGACTGTTTTTGGCGTTCCGTCTATATTATTTCCGCAGAGAGGTGTTCCATCGCTATTTTTTGATGCGTCTGTCTTCCATCTGTCAAATGGGGAATCTCTGACATTTATCTGCATTATTCCAATGCTGCTGTCGTCATAGCTAGTCAATATTCTGTCTGCCCCGCAGGTTGTATCAAAAGATGGTTCGCATTCTCTCCAGTGATTCCTTCCGCTTTGCTGGCAGCAATGTACTCCTCCTTTTGCTTCCCTATATATGATCGCCCTGATTAAATTCGGATCGATTACAACTGAAGGGGGACTGCTGTATTCCTGTGAAAACTTGCTTATCAGGTCGGTAACATCATTTCTTGATATCGCCGGAATTTGATCTATGGGTATACTTAAAGTATTTTCAAGAGTGTAATCATATCTTGCCCTTACCCTGAAATATCTTGTTGCGAGCTGCTTGCTGTCAAGAACCCTATAATCCGGGATTAATGTGCAAAAAAATGTCGCATATTTCTCTCCTTCAATATCTTTGTATTCATCTTTTACAAATCCCCCGCCGTATACCCTTAGAGAATAGCCATTGTAAATTTCTTTTTCCGGTCCTTCTCCTGGAGAAACTCTGAACAAGCTGTCGCAGTCTTCATTGCAGCCATTGAATGATTTTTCACATTCTCTTTTGCATCCTGCATCTTCATTTCCCCGCGGATCTTTGCATGCCTCGTTGCATTTTCTTTGTATTTCGGTGCAGGAATTTCTGCAATCTCCGACTTCATAAGGCGCTACAGGCCTGTTGCACGGGCATGATGAATCTGGATTGTCTGTTTGGCAATCCAAACGGGCATCTATTGTAACATATGGGGGGGTCAATATTATTACTTCATTTATCTCGTTAACTCTGCCTTCCCATTGCGAAATAATTCTCTTATCTTTGTCTTCTGTGTTCTGCCTGTTGTGTATAACCACATTAAGAGTGGGAGAGGTAGCTCTGTCGCTCCCTTCAGTCACATAGATTAATGGTCCTACATTCATTGATATCCCTACGGGGCCGTTTGTAAACACAGTCTTGGGCTCTTTGTCTGTTATTCCGAATTCTGCCAGTGGGTCAAGGTTTTCCCTTATCATTTCCCTATATGTCTCTCTATTGATAAAATATGATTTGATGTACGCATTGGTTGCAAAATTATACTTAGCCGATAATGTTACTTCATTACTACCTGTATCAAGCCCATTTTTAAAGGTGCATCTTACATCATTTTCTTCAAGCTTAAAGACAGGAAGAGGGCGGTCTGGTGATACTACTTCGGCAGTTTTTGTAATGGCATTGTTTTTCTTTGCCTCACATTTGAAATTTTCAATAATCACCGGATCCTGATAAGTCTTGCTCCTTATTGTAGCCCAAACTGTGACAGGCTGTCCTGGATAAAATTTCGGCTCGCCTGCCCTTGGATCTGCGAAATAAACTCCAAGGCTTTCGTACTGGTTCTGCTCAACAAGCCCGCTGTAGCCGCCTGTTGCGATATCTATTCTTTCTCCCACAGTTCCTGAGATTTTTCTTTCAAATGC
>JACPMV010000040.1 GCA_016185845.1 Candidatus Woesearchaeota archaeon
AATGGCAAAATAATCGGCATGACTGCCCACAATGTTTCAGAATCGGAAGAAGCCCAAAGAATCGGCGCAGATTATGTTGGATTAAGCCCGATATTCGCGACATCAACAAAAAAAGACGCGGGAAATCCTTGCGGCACAGCCATGATTAAAAAAGCAAGGGCGAAAATAAAAATCCCAATAGTAGCCATTGGAGGAATAAGCAGGGAAAATGTTGCTGAAGCCATAAAATCCGGGGCAGATTCAGCTGCCGCAATATCGGCAGTAATGTGTTCCAATGATATTCAAAAAGAAGTTTCTTGTTTTATAAATACCATCAGGTGGAATAAGAAATAATCACAATTCCCTGACTCCGTCTTTTGTCACAGCCATCAGCCTGACCCCTATTCCGAGCTTCAGCAAAGCTGACAAAATAGCCATGTGCTCCTTTCCGTTGCCGGAAACAAGGTTCAAAGCCACTTCAAAATCAGTTATCTTGCCGCTCAGCCCTTTCCTTATCTCCTCAATCAGCGCAAAAACCGGTTTTTGGAAATCAACAGCAACAAACTCAACTTTCCTTTCCGGCCTGAAATTCTTCCTGCCGAAATCATTTGTAATAAGAAAAACATTTTTCCAGTCCTGCTCCTTAATCAGCCTCTCAACATGGGCCCAGCTTTTTTCTCCGGATGAAAGGCACGCAACCAAGTCTGTCATAATAATCTGGAGCATAGGCGCATATATTAATCTTATGCCGATTGAAATGCTTATTCTTCATATCCTTCCTGATCTGAGGTATTCATCAGAATCAAATTCGTCCATGTGCATTTTCTTTGAGAATTTCCTGTGAAATTTTGCAGCCACTTTCTTCAAATGCCAGCCATAGGCGAGGCCGAAAAACATCCCGGCAAGATGCGCCACATTGCCTATTCCGGATGGATAAAGCACTCCGAAAAAATCAAGCATTATGTAGAGTATTCCAACCATCCACAACGGCGCGGGAACAACAAAGAAAACCAAAAGCCTGAGGCTTGGCATCAATATGACCAACGTGCCCATTATGCCCATTATGGCGCCGCTGGCTCCAAGGGCATGCAGCTTAGGCCCATAGAACAGGACAGAGAGCAATGATGCCAGTACCCCGGAGCCGAAATAAAGCATTAAAAACCTTTTTGTTCCTATTTGCTGCTCAAGCAGCTGGCCGAAGACCAGCAGCATGTACATATTGACAAGTATGTGGTAAAATCCCCCATGAAGGAACATTGATGTTACAAGTATCCACGGCCTTGAAAGAACATCGCTGCCCACAAGAATGAACGACTCGGTAAATCCCGGAACGATAATCTGCAGCAGAAAAAACACTATGTTGACTGCCAATATGGAGATTGCAGCATTTCTCACTATGAAGCTATTGCGTTGCATGAAAAACAGTTATTTTTTCATTTTTTTAAATTTATGCAATTTTATCAATCTTTGCAGCCAGTATAAAATCATTCTCGCTTAATCCGCTTATCGCATGCGTCCATATCTCAAATTCAACTTTGCTGTAATGCACGCAGAAATCAGGATGATGCTCTTCGCTTTCTGCAATATCAGCAACAGAATTCAGGAACCTCATTGTTTCTTTGAAATCCTTGAATTTGAATTTTTTGAATAAATGACCGTCTTTCAAAATCCATCCGGGAATTTGATTTAGAAGTTCATTTGCTTCTTCATCTCTTAATGGGGGAGTTCCTGCTTCGCATGGCACGCATTTCTTTTGGGTTAGGTACATAACTCAAAGAAAACAAATCAAGAATTTAAAATTTGCCCCTGTATTCATCTAAACCTTGCGACTGCCTGGCTGAGGTGCTGGTGGTAAGGGCTCATTATACTCTGGAGGTACACTTTCAAATGAAGGCGGTAAAATAATGCCTTGGTAAAGTCTTTGTAGTTGCTGCACCGTTCCTTGTAAACTTTTGCCCACACTTTCTGATACTTTATCTACAGTTCCGGGCCTATAGGCTTCAGCAGCTAACATAGCACTTCCTAGCAATGCTGCAGCAATAGCAGTGTATTTTATTCCTGTTCTGGCGACATTGCCTGAAGTCTCGACAACGCTTTGAGTAACTGGACTATCTACCATCGATTTCTCCAAAGTGCCATAAATTCTAGAAACAGGTGTTTCAACCCAATTAGTATATGTCCATCCTACAGGACGTTTTACTAAATTATTATATAGTAAGCTTAGAATTTCGGTTGAATTAGTAATACTCTTTCCAACAACAGGACTATATTTTGTTGTTGTATCCTTAACTCTTTTAACAACAACAGGCCCGTATTTTTTTGTCAGATCTTTTGATCTTTTTAAACCTCTCTTCAATAATTCCAATGCATCATTTATAATTCTTGAAGCAGGATAAATATCATATTTTTCAATCATTCTTTCTAACTCTGATGGTGATATCTCACTTTGCACTCTTTCCCAATCACTTGCTAATTCTCGTTCAGCTTCTTCAGCTCGTATTCTTTTATGTCGCGCTCGTTCGATTAAAAGAGCATCATACATACGTCTTAGCGTAATCTTCTCTTCTCCCATCATGAAAAGAATGAACTACTCTTATTTAAATCTTTCTATTTTTGTTATTTTAAAGTAGTGATTTTTTTCAATATCCAGTTCATTTTCTTCAATATCGAAAATAAAAATTATTCATTCATCAAACCATAAACTATAAATAAAACTTGTTTCATTACTAAGTAATGCGACTGCTTAAATTGTTTAATTCTATGCATTTTAGAAATTATATCTATCTAAATCTATTTAAAAAACCTGCTACCCGTGCTAATGCACTTTGTGCTATAATGGGTGCCACGCGTAGTAATGTAATATTGAATGTATTGGCGAGGCGGAGCGTGTGGCAGACAGCGACGCCGAGCACTAATTATTGTGAGCGAAGCGAACAGATTGAATTATTAAAATTCTTCAATGTTAATACCTTGGGTGAAATTAAAAATGCCTAAATATATTGTTGTAGCCGGCGGAGTAATGTCCGGAGTGGGAAAAGGCGTGACAACCGCTTCAATAGGCAAAATCCTCCAGGAATATGGCTACAATGTCACCGCAGTAAAGATAGACCCTTATCTCAATTATGACGCGGGAACTTTAAGGCCGACTGAGCACGGCGAAGTCTGGGTCACAGATGACGGCGGAGAGATAGACCAGGACCTTGGCACTTATAAAAGACAGGATAAGAAATGCGTCTGACTCGCATGATTTTGTCATTGTCGAGGTAGGCGGAACAATCGGGGATTATGAAAATATCCCATTTTTGTTTGCATTAAAAAGCCTTGAGAGGGATGTCGGAAAACAAAACCTCAGCTATGTTCTTGTCACTTACCTTCCGATTCCAAGCCATATCGAAGAGATGAAGACAAAGCCAACCCAGCAGGCTATAAGGCTGCTTAGCGAGCACGGAATATTTCCAGACTTTATAATCTGCAGGGCCAAAAAGCCATTGGACGTGCCAAGAAAAAAGAAAATTGAGATATATGCGAATATCGCGTCAGAGCATGTCATTTCAGAGCCGGACATCGAAACAGTCTATCAGATTCCTCTGGACCTGGAAAAAGAAAAGTTTGGAGAGAAATTACTGAAAGAATTCAGCATCAAACCCAAAAAGCAACCAGGCTGGCTGGAATGGAAAAAGCTTGTTGAAAACATACTGAACCCCAAAAAGAAAATTAAAGTCGCGATTGTCGGGAAGTATATTGACATAGGAGATTATGCCCTGGCTGATTCATACCTGTCAATAAACCAGTCATTATTGCATGCAGGCGCTTCCCTGAACACCGGAGTTGAGATAGAATGGCTTGACTCAAAAAAGTTTGAGGACAGCAGGAAAAATCTCAATGAACTGAAAAATTATGACGGCATAATTGTTCCTGGAGGTTTTGGCTCGTCCGGTGTTGAAGGCAAGATTCTTGCTGCCAATTTTGCAAGGGAAAACAAAATACCTTACCTCGGCCTGTGCTATGGCCTGCAGCTTGCTGTTGTCGGATTTGCGAGAGAAGTATGCAGGTTAAAAGATGCCCATACTACAGAGGTAAATCCAAAGACAACCCATCCTGTGATTGACGTGCAGCCTGCCCAAAGGGAAATCCTGGAAAAAAACATGTACGGCGGCACCATGAGGCTTGGAGCTTATGCCGCTTTGCTGAAGGAAAAAACCCAGGTACTGAAATTATACCAGGAGACCGGAAGGCTGGCAGAGGACGCTAAAAAAATCCAGGAATTAATGAAAGATAAATCCCACCAGTTCAGGCTGGGGATTTTTGACAAAGGCAGCAAAGCTGTTTTGGAAAGGCACAGGCACAGATATGAGGTGAACCCAAAATATGTTGATATATTGGAGAAAAATGGGCTGGTATTTTCAGGATATTACACAAGATTCGACAAGACAAGGCTGATGGAATACATTGAGCTGCCGGGCCATCCTTATTTCATAGGTACGCAAGCGCATCCTGAATTCAAGTCCAGGCTTGGAAATCCGTCGCCGTTTTTCTACGGATTTGTCAAAAATTGCAATAAATAATTAAAAAATAGCTGCAATTTTTGAGCATGCTCGGAAATCGTAACTATTAATTATATATTCTTGCGATTTCCGACATGTGAAGGCGTGCGGGAAATGAATAATTCATTTTTTTTCAATGGAAGGGAGTTTCAAACACATCTGCTGACTTATTAATTTCTCTAAATATTCTTTCAGCTGCAATTCTTTGCCTATGTGCGACAGCAGGGTCGGCAGCTAAACCTAACCAAGCAGTTCCTGCCCCGCTTGGCGTAAAAATTGCTTCCTTTCCTACAATTTGTTCTAATCTCATATTCAAATCATGAACATCAACTTGGTATACATCTTCGGCGTTTCTAGCATATGTAACTGATTTTTCCCATCTGGAATAATCGTTAATGCTTTCCCACACTTTTCTAAAATCATCTTCCCTTAGTCCGGCAGCCATTAATTGCGATAATTCAGTCAATCTAACCCACTCTCTCCAATTATAATTTAATCCATCCAATACTTCCCTGGCTTTTGCAGTTCCGCCTTCCTTGACGATAGTTAAAGGAACAATTAACGATGGTGTGATGGTTGCAGGAGTGGGTATCCTGCTGTACCTTGGGAGCGGTTGACCATTAATTCTGGATGAGATTACAATTCCTCCAATTATACCTGGCACAACATTGTCTAAATGCTCATCTGGTTCGCCGAGGGAAGCGTACCTGATTTTTTCCTGCTCAGTTAAATTTAGCCTATACAGATTGTTAATAACCTCAACAATAGCTATTGCTCTGGCTCCTGAGACACCTAAGCCGCCGGGTTTCATATTGTTTTTAATCACAACATGCAAGCCCCCCTCCAATTCTTTTTCCCGGAACATGGCAGCTACAACTTTATCTGTCAATCTATCTTCATTATGCAAAGGATATCGTCCAGAATTTTCCAAACTGAATCCTGGCTCCTTTTTCCAGGAACCTTGGGTTTCCATATACAGTCCGGATTTTACTCCATTAAGCCTTGCCCCCCCCAATATCAAATAACGGGCCTAAATTAGCTGCTGTAGGATAAGTAACAACAGTTGTATTTTGCTGTGTTGGTCCAATCATTTTAACTACCAGAATCAATCGTCATTTTTAAATTTAACCATTATTAAGTACTATCATTTGAAATAAACAAATTCTTCCATAACCTTTATTAACACTCTTTTAATCCTTAGGCGAATAGTTTATATGGGGTTTGTTTTATGGAAGAGAATAAAGAACAGCATGCCGAACAAAAGCAGGACCACAAGGCTGAGCCTAAAAATGAAGAGATTAAAGCCGAGCACCATAAAAAGCAGGAGCCGGGAAAGCCCCTAAAAGATGTTCTTTTTGACATTTACGACAAAAAATACAAGTTGCTTTTAATCATTCCAATGCTTATACTTTTTCTTTCCCTGGCGCAGATTGGCTACCAGCTCTACACGACGGGGGATTTCTTGAACAGGGACATTTCATTGAAAGGCGGAGTGACTTTGACAATTCCTTCTGAAGGAAATGCAGACATAGTGCAGCTTCAAAAGCAAATCTCAGGCGATCTTCCGGGAAATGAAGTCATTGTAAGGACTTTAAGAAGCGCGGGCTCAGCTGCCGGCTTGATAATTGAGGCAGACATTGACGGAACAGACAAGGCTCAAATTGACAGGCTCATAAGCTCAATAGAAAAATCATTAAAAACAGACTTGAGCAAAATAGATTACGGCTTGGAAATAATCGGCTCTTCTCTTGGGGCAAGCTTCTTCAAGGAATCACTCATAGCTTTGGCAGTAGCATTTTTATTCATGGGGCTGGTGGTTTTGATTTATTTCAGGACGTTTATACCGAGCATTGCAATCATCCTGGCAGCTTTCTCTGACATGGTTGTTGCTTTGGCAGTAATCAACCTGATGGATGTAAGGATTGGAACAGCAGGAGTGGCAGCTTTCCTAATGCTTATCGGATATTCTGTTGACACGGATATTCTGCTGACGGTCAGGGTTTTGAAAAGAAAAGAAGGCACGGTTATGGACAGGATTGTGAGCTCAATAAAAACAGGAATGACCATGACTATAACGGCAATAATATCAATAATAGTCGCGCTGGCGGTCACTCAATCAGAGGTCATCAGGCAAATCATGCTCATATTGCTGATAGGACTAATAGCGGATATTTTCTTTACTTGGATACAAAATGTCGGCTTGCTGAGAATTTACGTTGAAAGAAAGGCAAAGAAAGGGATTACAATTTAGGTGTGGAATAAAAATGTATTATGACAATATTAAAAAATAAAAATATAAGCAGCAAGAGATAGGGGCTTTATGCCCCTTCAAGCTTGACGAGCGACTTGCGAGTGAGCTCGTCTCACTCGCTCACATGTCACACTTTTTGGTCAAGCTTTTACTTGTGAAGAAAAAGGTTGAAGAATATGAACTACAAAATAAAAAAATTATTCAAAAGCTGGAAGATAATTCTTCTTATAGCCTGCATCCTGCTTTCTGTTGCATTCATACATCCGACATCCAGCGAGGGGGTTGCAATAAGAAATGTGATAACGAACAGCTCGGCAGCTTTGGCCGGAATTCCCCAGCCGGGCCCCGCTATCAAGCCGGTTGCCAGGGAAAGAATCATCTCAATAAACAATGTCCCTATAGCAAACACAGAGGATTACTATAAATTTGTATCTCCATTGGCTCCGAACAGGACTATCCAGATAAAGACGACAAAACAGCTCTACAGGCTCACAACAAGGGAGAACTTCGAGACAGTCCAGCTGAACGGGACGGAGCAAAAAACCATAACAGAAACAATAGAAAAGAATGCAACAATAAACGGCACAATAATAACAATCAATGAAACAATAACAAAAACTATCGCTGTGCCAAAAACAATGCAGATAAGCATGGGCACAGAAGATATTGGCCTGAGAGTTTATGACGCCCCTAAAACAAATATCAGAAAAGGACTGGACCTGCAGGGAGGCACTAGGGTTTTATTGCAGCCTGAGGCAAAGCTAAACTCAAACGATATCGGAATTCTTATAGACAATATGAAGGAAAGGCTTAATGTTTACGGATTAAGCGATATAGTCATAAGGGATGCAGCAGACTTGCTTGACAACCAGTACATTATTGTAGAGATTGCCGGAGCTTCTGAGGAAGAGATCAAGGATTTGCTGGCAAAGCAGGGAAAGTTTGAAGCAAAGATTGGCAATTCAACAGTATTCAGGGGAGGCAGAGACATAACTTATGTGGCAAGAAGCGCGACAGAAGCAAGAGTTGAGAACTGCAATTCAATAGGCGGAGGGCAGTATGCATGCAGGTTCTCTTTTGGAATTACTTTGAGCCAGGAAGCAGCCCAAAGGCAGGCAGACGCTACAAGGGATTTGGAAGTGGTTTATGATACTTCTTCCGGAAGAAACGATTATCTGAGCAAGAAGCTCGAGCTCCACCTTGACGATGTAAAAGTTGATGAATTGAACATAGGCTCTGATCTGAAAGGCCAGGCAGTGACGCAAATATCAATTTCAGGCTCAGGCTCAGGAG
The DNA here is from genome assembly GCA_016185845.1 of Candidatus Woesearchaeota archaeon. Taxonomy (GTDB): domain Archaea; phylum Nanobdellota; class Nanobdellia; order Woesearchaeales; family GW2011-AR4. The sequence continues at coordinate 8,068 of JACPMV010000040.1, forward strand.
CAAGCCAGCAGGAAGCAATTGCAAACTCATTGGGCAGCATGAAAAGGCTGCAGACAATCCTGATAACCGGCTCGTTGCCGGTCAAGCTCAAAATAGTGAAGACAGATGCAATAAGCCCTGCCCTCGGAGAAGAATTCGTGAATAATGCAATATTGATGTCCTTGCTTGCCATAGCTGCTGTTGCAATTGTTGTCGGCATAAGATACAGGAAACTGACGATTGCTATCCCGATCCTGATAACCATGCTTTCAGAAGTCATTATACTGCTTGGAGTCGCGGCATTGATAGGCTGGAACATAGATTTGGCTGCAATCGCAGGCATTCTTGTTGCTATCGGCACTGGCGTAGACGACCAGATTGTCATAACAGATGAAACTTTAAAAGGACAAACCGCAAATGTATATAATTGGAAGGAAAAAGTCAAAAGGGCTTTTCTGATTATTATGCTTGCTTATACAACAGTAGTTGTAGCCATGATTCCATTGATATTTGCAGGAGCAGGCTTGCTGAAGGGATTTGCAATAACAACAATAATCGGGGTGACAATCGGGGTTTTCATCACAAGGCCCGCTTACTCCGACTTTATAGAAGTCATGATGAAATAATCAATAAGTATAAAAACAACCGATTTTCTTTTTTTTGAAATGGCAACCAAACTATGGGCGGCATTGCTTGTCTTATTCACAACTTTATTGACTTCATCAGCGCAGATTTTCTACAAGCTTGGCTCCAAAACCCTGACACTTGATCCTTTGTCAATAATCACAAACTATTACCTCATAGGCGGCTTATTGCTTTACGCAGTCGGCGGAATTTTGATGATAGTCTCCTTCAGGGGCGGCGAAGTTTCTGTATTATATCCCATAATAGCGACAAGCTATGTCTGGGTAAGCTTCTTGTCAATTTATTTTCTTGGGGAAGTGATGAACGCCTATAAATGGCTTGGAGTGCTTGGCATAATTGCAGGCATAGCTTTAATAGGATTTGGAAGCAAGGACGGAGCAGCGGCAATCTAAAATGGCAACACAGCTTTGGGCAATCGGGCTTGTAGTTCTGGCAACTTTGATAGGCGCATTTGGGCCAATCCTGTTAAAAAAAGCCTCGGAAAAAAAACTTTCATCGATAAGGGAATTGGCAAAAAACTATTATCTGTTTGGCGGCGTTGCCTTATATGGAATCGGGACAGTCCTCTTCATTCCTGCATTGAAAGGCGGTGAGTTGTCTGTCTTGTATCCTTTTGTTGCTTTGATGTACATCTGGGTTAGCTTGCTGAGCGTAAAATTCCTGGGAGAGAGCATGAACAGGCTGAAATGGCTAGGCATAGCTTCAATTATAATAGGGGTTAGTTTGATTGGCCTGGGAAGCTGATTAGAAATCTTTTTATATCCTCCTTCTAATTAAACCTAAAATGCCAAAAACCATTGTTCTGTCATTGGGCGGCTCTTTGATATGCCCAAATGATTTCGATTTCGATTTTTTGAAAAAGATAAGGCAGCTTATTGAAAGATACGCAAAAAAAAATTACAAATTCGTTATAATATGCGGCGGAGGAAAGCTCGCAAGAACATTTCAGGAAATCGCATACAAATCATCTAAATTGAGCAATGATGAGCTGGACTGGCTCGGCATACACGCAACTAAAATCAACGCATACCTTGTAAAATCAATGTTCGGAAACCTGGCGGAAAATCTTGTTGTCTCAAACCCGACCCAAAAAATAAGCTTAAAAAAAAATATTTTGGTTGCGTCAGGCTGGAAGCCCGGCTGGAGCACTGATTATGATGCAGTCCTGCTTGCCAAAAATCTTAAAGTCAAAGAAGTGATAAACATGAGCAATATAGATTATGTTTATGACAAAGATCCTAGAAAATTCAGGGTTGCAAAAAAAATTGAAAATCTGAAATGGCGCGATTACTTGAAGATGACAGGCACGAAATGGAAAGCGGGCATGAACGTGCCATTCGACCCGATTGCCGCAAAGGAAGCCCGAAAATCAAAAATAAAAGTAAATATCATAGGAAATAATCTAGAAAATTTTGAAAATTTATTGAACAATAAGCCATTCAAAGGCACAACAATAGGCTAAAATGGAAGAATACGACTGGAATTTGATACTCAAGGCTGCAGTGCCTTTTTCCATAATTGAGGCTTATGTATTCTACACCGGGATAAGCGATTTCTGGAAATGGGGCTCATTGGTTGCTGCATTGCTTTTGACAGGCTGGATTGTTTATGCAAAAGATAAAAAGAAAAATAATATATTCACAGCCGTAGGGATAGTATTTTTGGCTGTTTTAATCATCAGGTTTCTGAGAAATTCCGGGTTTATATAACCTTATTTATATAAAATCGCTTATCTTGTGGGTTTTCTCCTCGTGCCACAGCCACCATAGCAGTACAAATGCTTCCAGTCCTTCAGCCGCCAAAGGCAGTTTTAGCATTCCAAACACATTCAGCCCGTAAACTGCGCCTGAAAACGGGTAAAGCGGGGCAACGCCTCTGCTAAAAAACCAGTCAAGGAATATATGGAATGCCACTCCGAATGTTATGATGAAAAACATCTCGCTTATTTTCTTGTTTAAGTCAAAGTAAACTAAGGCTATGGCTAAAAATAACAATATGAACAGGAACGTGTGCGTAAAAATCCTGTGGAACCACGGAATATCAATCCCCAAAAAATTATTCAGCAGCCAGAACAAAGGGACATCGATGTCAGGCAGCAGCCCTGCCACTCCGCCGATAAAAACATAGTGCAGCGGCATCTTTCTCTTGTCTTTAAGAAGATGGTCCCTGATCAAATCCAGGATAATTATAGTAAACAGCACATGGACAACAGCTTGCGGCATTTTGAGTTTAGTTAAATAATATCATTTTTTTACCAGTGCCGGAATTTCTCCCTCAGTATGGACCACATCAGCACAAACATGAACATCGATGCGAAAAAGAAGCTGAAAAAAGCCAGCAGCGGAACTCCGATTATTGTCGGGCCTTTCTCTACGTTTATCAAAATTGCGGAAGTTATAAGCAGGGCTGCAATCAATAGCCCGTAAGCGACCCTGTTGCTGCTCCTGTCTATTTCCAGGGAAAGCTTTTTTATGTCAGTGTCTTCAATGTCGACTTTTATTGTGCCCCTTTGTATCTTGTCAAGGGCTTTTTCCGCCTTGTCAGGGAACTCTTCAGCGAATTTTCTGTACCTGTACATTTCATGCACAAATTTCTTCCACATGTACAGCGGGCTTGATCTTTTTGCAATCAGCTTTTCTATAAAAGGCTTTGATGTTTCAATAAGCTTGAAGCTCGGGTCATATTCAAGCGCAACCCCTTCCAGAGTGACAATAGTCTTGCCGAAGAGGACAAAAGATGCCGGGATTCTTATCTTGTGCCTCAGCCCTATGTCAAGTATTTCCTCCACTACTTTGCTGATTTTAAGCTCATTTACAGAAGTGTTTTGTAGCGGCTGTATTATGAATCCGATGTCTGTTTTAAGCTGGTCGTAGTCAGTGTCTGCTTCCAGCCCCATGCTGACCAAAGTATCCATGACTATCTCTTCATCCTGCTCGACAATGCCGTACAGCATGTCAATGCACTTGTTCTTCAGGTTCTCGTCAAAATATCCCACAATGCCAAAGTCTACAAATGCTATGGAATTATCCTTCATTATTATTATATTGCCGGGATGGGGGTCTGCATGGAATATTCCATGGACAAAAACCTGGGTCATTATAGCTTCAAAGCCGTTTTTTATTACCTGGCTATAATCTATCCTGCTTTTTTTTACTTCCTTTAAATTATGGAGCTCAATCCCCTCAATGAATTCCAGCGTAAGGACTTTTCCGCTTGTCAGCCCGTCATAAACTTTAGGTATGTGCACGGTTTTGCTTCCCCTGAAATTATCGTAAAACCTTTTTGCGTTTCTCGCCTCCAGCTTGAAATCCATCTCCTTTTCAGTCCAGTCTTTGAATTCCTGCACAATCTTTGCCGGCTTGAATTTTTTTATAGCCTCTATGTTGTTTTCAAGAAGTTTTGCAATGTACACCATTATCTCAATGTCCGTTTCCATAATCTGCCTGACATTGGGCCGTTGCACTTTCACGGCAACCTTCTCTCCTGTTTTCAGGGCTGCCCTGTAAACCTGGCTTATTGAAGCTGAAGCAATCGGGGCTTTCTCAAAATCAAGAAATAGGTGCTCCAGTCCCTTGCCCAGCTCTTTTTCTATTATTGATTTTGCCTCGCTGTATGGAAAAGGAGGCACGCTGTCCTGGAGCTTCTCAAGCTCCTTGACATACTCTTTTGGAACCATGTCAGGCCTGACGCTCAAAAGCTGCCCGAATTTTATGAAAGTAGGTCCAAGCCTTTCAAGAGTTCTTCTCAGCATGACTTCGGGCTTCAGGCCCTCTTTTTCCTTCAGCCTTTTCGTTATTCTCTTTGTAAATGGGACCTTTGCCAGCAGCCCGGTCTTGACAAGCAGAAAATCAAATCCCTCTTCGAACAGGACTTTCAGTATCTCTCTGAATCTTTTTAAATCCCTCACCTCTTTTATTATGTTAAACATGGCTATCTGGCTTCCCTATTTATCCAGTCTTCATACTCCTTGTTGGCTTTTGCCTCAATCCTTAAAATGCACGGAATATCATAGGAATGTATTTTTTTAATCTCATCAGTTGCCTTTTTATAATTCTTGTTATTTGTCTTGGCCAAAACAGCGTATTCTGAGCTGGTTACAATCTTTTGGTTCCACCAGTACATGCTTCGTACGGGAAACATATTCAAGCATGCTATCATCCTTTTTTTGAGCAAATGAGCTGAAATCTTCTCAGCCTCTTTTTTGTCTTTGCATATAACATACAAAAGCGCCATGCAGAATTAAGAATATTTTAGGTTTATTAAGTTATTGATTTTGCCGCTAGCTTTAAAAGACAGCAATCATCTCTTTATTATATGTACCTGTTTTCAAATATGCTTGGTGTTTTCGTGTTTGACAGCCAGTTCAGCATAGTTGACGAAATGCTATTCAAAGAAGCTGATGAGTATCAAAACAGGGAGGAATTCATAAAAAAAATCAGCTCAAGGCATAAAAATCTTGAAGAGCCGGATGAAAAATCCATAAAAAAAATACTGCTTCATTTCAACAATCCAAAATATTTTAATGATTTCTGCAGTAAAAACCTTAAGCTTACAAAGCTTGATGTCAAGAATTCCGTAAACCGGGACAACCTGATAATTCAGTCAATCAAGTCAATTGGAGAGATTGACAAGGCAATCAACCTGCTGGTAAAGCGCCTGAGGGAATGGTATGACTTATACAATCCGGAGTTTTCTAGGGCAACAGAAAGCCACGAAAGCTTTGTGGAAGAGATACTAAACAATGAAAAAAGCGAACTGCTGAAGAAAATAAACGTTGATAAGGCTGATTCTATTGGCGCTGAACTAGGCCAGGAGGATATTGAGCCTATAAAATCCCTTGCGCATCAGACATACGATTTATACCAGTTAAGAAAAACTCATTTAAATTATATCTCGGCTTTAATGGACGGATACTGCCCAAACATAAAAGCAGTATGCGATGTGATGGTCGCAGCCAGCCTTATAGCCCATGCAGGCTCTCTCAAAAGATTAAGCATCCTTCCTTCATCAACAATCCAGATTCTAGGAGCGGAGAAGGCATTGTTCAGGCACATGAAGACAGGCGCGAAGCCTCCAAGGCACGGCATAATAATAGGCCACTCTTTGATTGCAAAAGCTCCTGACAGGATGCACGGCAAGGTGGCAAGGGCACTTGCAGACAAGATTTCAATAGCGGCAAAAATAGACTATTTCCGGGGAAAATTCATCGGGGACAGATTAAGAAAAGAGCTTGAGGAGAAATTTAAGTAAAAATGATAGCAAAATCAAGAATATTTGAAGTCTATGAATCCCTGGGAAAGCGAAGGCAGCTTTACACAATAAATCTTGCGCCGGGCAATGGTGTTTACGGCGAAAGACTGGTCAAAGAAAATGATTTTGAATACAGGGAATGGGATGCTTCAAAAAGCAAGCTTGCTGCAACTATACTTAAAGGCAGCCCTAACATAGGCATAAGAAAAAGCAATGCTGTCCTGTATTTAGGATCTGCGTCCGGCACTACTGTAAGCCATGTCTCGGATATTGTCGGGAATGACGGTCTTATTTTTGCCGTTGATTTGGCGCCAAGGGTAATGCGCGATTTGATTTTCTTGTGCTATAAAAGAAGAAATATTGCTCCCGTCTTAGCGGATGCAAATAAACTAGATATTTTAAAGGAGAGAATTTCAGCAGTTGATATTATATACCAGGATGTTGCCCAAAAAAACCAGGTTGAAATCTTCTTAAAGAATATTGGCATGTTCCTGAAAGACAGCGGGTACGCCTTATTGGCGGTAAAGGCAAGAAGCATTGACGTGACAAGGCAGCCGAAGCAGATTTTCAGGGAAGTAAGGGAAAGATTAGAAAAAGAATTGACGATAATAGATTACAGGGAGCTGGAGCCGTTCCAGAAAGACCAT
>JACPMV010000041.1 GCA_016185845.1 Candidatus Woesearchaeota archaeon
ACAACTAATGCCCCTATTCCGTTGCCAATCAGTATGACCGGCAGTATGAAAGTGAAGGCGAAAGCTCCAAGTATCCCGTCTATTGAAAAAGTCGCATCTATAACCTCAAGATAAAAAATCTTGCTCAAGTCAGACATTTTAGTCGAGCCTTCAAGCATCTGCTTTTCCATCTGCGCCGCATTTTCCTTGAAGCCGTGCGTGATGAAAAATGCAGTAGAGCCTATGACAGCTCCAAAAGCCATCCACGGCCTTATTTTTACAGCTTCCCACACAATAACAGACAACAAGACGGAAACAACGGCAAAAAACCAAATCCCTTTTTTGTGTATAAATTCCTCTCCAGTCAATCCGTAATGCTTTGGTTCAAGGAACAGCCAGTGGAAGAACAGGAACACAAGAAAAGTCCCGCCGCCTATAAGCAGTATAGGTGCAGATTCCTTGATTACATTTGCAATTTCAGGATCAGAGCTGAATGACGCTGTAAAAGAGCCCAAAAATCCTAATGAAGGGCTGGAAGCCCAGACAATAACCCAGGGCAATAATCCCCTGACCAAAAACACCGCAATCAAAATCCCCCAGAGCAGAAACCATTTCCTTGCCTTCTTGGACATTGTGGAAAGGACTTCGGCATTGATTATGGCGTTGTCCACGCTTATGATTATCTCGAACAAAGCCAGCCCTAAAATAATAAAGATTATTGAAAACAGGTCCATGGCAGCGAGTTAATAAATTCAGAATAAAAAGGTTATGCTTATCTCCTGTCCAGAATCCTCTGCGGCAGCAAAAAGGCAACAATCAAAGGCACTGCAACAATTCCTGCACCAAAAGCAATCAGGGCCCATAATGGATAATTGCCGTATCTTTCAAATAAGTCAGATTTCAGCTGGAAGGAGATAAGCGCGATAAGTATTGACGGCACTATAAACCTGATCATAAGCCTCCAGATTTTGCCCAGCTTTACGGAAGAATACTGGTTGATAAAAGAAGATATCTTATCAGACTCAAAAAACCACCCTACAGCCACAGTTTCAAGCAATAAGGCTAAAAGAATGTTGTAATAAATAAAATGCGCCATTATGTCCATGATATAAAAGCCCGGCTTTATGGCAAATACCAGCCCGAACAAAAAGCCAGCCCCGCAGACAAGTATTGAGGCATGCATCTGCTTTGCGTTGAACTTGTGCACCAGGATATGGGCTATGGAATACCCGAGCGCAGAAGCCCCCAAAATGAAAAATATTGACAAAAATATGAAAAACAGCATGCTCAATACAGCCGGATTATTAAAGAAAGGAAGCGCTTGCGTCAAAGTGATGAACAGGCTGCCGTAATTATCGAATGTCAGGCTTGAATCTGTGATCCCTTTGCCGCTTAGAAATCCAAGAATTGCAAACAAAATAAATCCAAGGACTATTGCAGAAATAAGCTCAAATAAAATAATGATAAAAGAATTTGCAGCCACAAATCCTTTATCGCTTTTTCTTGCAAACACGTTCATAACTCCAAACGACACTCCCAATGAGATTATCGCCAGCGAGAAAGCAGCAATCCACAAGTCCAAATCAAAAAATCCGGAAAAATTTAACTCAATCAGGGAATAGATGCCGGTCAATGCATTATCCAGATTGAGAGAATAGGACAGGAAAAACAGTCCTAGGGAAAAAAAAACTGCCAGCGCGGCAAAAAATTTCTTCTTTATTCCCTCGTATCCTTTCCTTATGCACAAAAATATCAAGACCCATGCGATTATCAATGATATAAAAACCGGCAATGAAAGCTTTCCGAAATTTTTGAGCCCGTCAGAGATCTGAAGCACATTGCTGAAAAAATATGTCCTGGGGCTTTGGCTCCACTGCGTTCCGAATGATACAAAAAAATAAACTATGTGCCATGAAAAGACAGCGGCGTAGATGCACATCAGGATGAATGAGTTTATTATCATGAGCCAGCCGATGCTGCTGAACCATTTCCTTATTGAAGCGAACATGTCAATCACATTCTTGCCGAAGTACTGGGCTGTGGAAAACTCAAGCAGGAGCAGGGGCACGCCAAGAGCAAGCAATGCGATAATGTAAGGAATGAAGAATATCCCTGAAAAATCAAACTTCAAATAAGTGAACGCAAAAAGATTTCCAATTCCGATGGCTGCGCTGACTGACAGGACGATAAAAAACAGTCTTGAGTTGCTTGCCATGAAGATGGGAAGCCATAGCCAAATATAAAACTTTTGATGGTAATGATTTTGGAGTGGCAACATAAATTCCCAAGCAATACCTTAATAAAATCCAAAACAATACCGCTTGTTATGCAGCCTTACACCCATAAATACACGGCAAAATCAGCCAAAGACATCATAGGCCAGGACGAAGTCATAGCTAAATTAAGGAATTTCATAGCCAATTTCTCAAATGAGAAAAAAAATTCAGCCTTGATATACGGCTCAAGCGGCACAGGAAAGACTTCCTCGGTTTATGCCATCGCAAATGAATTAGGATATGAAGTCATTGAAGTGAATGCATCAGAATTCAGGAATGCGGAACAGATTAATCTTAAAGTTGGCAATGCAATGAAGCAGAGAAGCCTGTTCGCATCAGGAAAAATAATCTTGGTTGACGAAATAGACGGATTGTCGGGGCATCAGGACAGGGGAGGAATCCAGGCAATAACGAAATTGATTGAAATATCCACATATCCGGTCATCCTTACCGCAACAAACCCATTTGACAACAAATTCAGCTCCTTAAGGAGCAAGTCCGCCATGATGGAATTCAAGCCGCTTGACCATCTGTCGATTTTTAATATTTTAAAAGTCATTTGCGGCAATGAAAAAATAAAACATGATGATGAACTGCTAAAAGCGCTTGCAAGAAGGGCCGGAGGAGACGCAAGGGCGGCGATAAATGATTTTCAGTCATTAACCCAGGGCAAAAAAGAAATGACCAAAGAAAGCCTTGAAGAATTATCAGGAAGGGAAAAAACAGAAAACATAATGTCGGCTTTGAACAGGATATTCAAGACAACTGACCTGAAAATAGCGATTTCAGCATTCGACAATGTTGACGAGGATTTAGACCAGCAGCTTTTGTGGATTGACGAAAATCTTCCTAAGGAATACACAAACCCGAAAGAGCTGGCAAAAGCATACGAGATGCTGAGCAAGGCTGATGTCTTCAGCAGAAGGATAAGAAGATGGCAGCATTACAGGTTTCTTATCTACATCAACGCCTTGATAACGGCAGGGATTGCATCAGCCAAAAAAGAGAAGAACAAGAATCTTGTTGAATACAAGCCTACAGGAAGAATCCTGAAATTATGGTGGGCAAACCAGAGGAATGCGAAGAAAAAAGCCATAGCCGAGAAGATCGCATTAAAGACGCACTCCTCAAAAAAAGATATTCTGAAAAGCACAATGCCATACATCCCGATAATGTTCAGGAATAAAGAGATGGGGAAAAGCATAGTAAAAGAACTTGAGCTGGAGGAAGAGGAAGTAGGGTGGCTCAAGAAAATGTCAGCTTAAATGTCGGAATTCCACATTAGCTATGCTAGGCGGTCTCGTAAACTCGACCACAATATTATCGTGGAATTCCGAGCATCTCACAAATCATAGATTTGTGATGATCATCAAAAATGTATAGCATTTTTGAGATGCTCAAAAACCACGCAATAATATTTGCGATAGCAGCATGCCATCAGTCCATCGGAAATCATAGATTTCCGAGTGTGCTCGAAAATGCGAAGCATTTATCGACATATGACTGGTGGTTTTTGACAAAGCGAAATATTTATATATTACTTTGTATATACTAAGTAATACCATGGAAACTATAACCATTAAGATGGAAGATAAGCTGCTTGAAGAAATTGACCAGAAATTAGAAGATCACAGATATAGCACCCGAACAGAATTCATTAGAGACGCCATCAGGGAAAAGCTTTCTGAGCTTGAAAAAGAAGAAGTATTGAAGAACCTAGCTAAATTGAAGGGCTTTTCAAAAAGAAAGACAACGGATGAGCAGCTGCACATTGCCCGTGAAAAAGTTTCTGATATGCTTGAAAAGAAATTTAATATTAAATAATATCTTGGGGTCTTTTTGGTTTAGTAATGTCAAGCAATTTCTTGAAATGATTGTCTAATGTTACTAAAACAGCCTTATTATCTCTCGCAAGAATGGCATGCAATGCATCGCCTCTGGGAACATTCCTTTTCATTGATAAGTCTTTTGCTTTTCTCACCTGTTTTTCTGTTGATTCTACAAATAAAAGAACCGATTTGATTTTGTCAAATAATTTTTCTGTTTCATAAGGTGAATAATCAGCTACACTAATCTCTAGGAGTACAACATCAGAATAAATTATCAAGTAATTATTTTGAACTATCTTGTCAAGCAATTTGTGAGCCCAGTCACTTTTAGGAAAATTGGGCTCGTTTCTATTTTCAAAGAAGTCCAGCCAGATTGACGTGTCCATATAGTATTTTTGTGCCATAGAAACAATAAAAAGAGATATTTCTTATTTAACTCTTTCGTAAGTCTTAATTTCAGGATTCCATTCGGCTATTTTCTTTCCAAGTCTTATTGTTACAGGAGCTTTTCTTTCATTTAAGTGAAATCTCAATATATATGGTCCAGGCATAACTTCTCTATCGGATACACAGAGATGAAGTTGCTTAAGTCCTAAACTTTTACTTAAATCTTTAGGAGGCCTAGCATCATAGTGTACCATAAAACCGCCATCCTTAACTATGTTGCACATCACTAATGTCATTTCTTCCCGTCCTAATATATCCACATCTTCACCATGCAGAGGCTCTGCAATAACATGAATTCCGGAGCCTAAATCAAAGAGTCGGGAAGAACAGATTAAATCAGCCGAGTGAGGCTGCGCATATTTTCTATAGTTTGAAAGCTCAATCATTTCTTCTCTTGAACCTGCATGATAATTAAGCGGACCTTGATACCCACTATGCCCCGCATCAGCAGGTTTCAAACTAACAGCTCCAAAAGTCTGAAGCATTCTAAGAGCATTATTTCCTCCAACTTCCATAATCTTAAATTGATGATATAAATCATTTGATTTTAGCTGGGAATATATTACATTTTTGACTATTAAATAAAGTTCAGATTCTGCAAAGTAACCATCTTTTGTTCTTTGTAAGTTCTGTGGAAGGGTATAAATACCAAACTCAATTCTTCTTACAAATTCAGATGTAGAAATTTTAGGGGCAAGTAATAAAGCAGCATATATTATTTCATGTTCTTCGTGGGGTGAAGGGAGGTTTATGCCAATTGTGCTTTCTACCACTTGGCGATTTATAAATTCTTTACTTGTGGTTATCCCAACCAAAATACTTTCCCTGAATCTTATATGCTCGGAAATAACATCATCTTCCAAGTCTTCCAGATTCTTATTAGCATTACTGAGATTATGCAGGCCTTTCTTGGCTTTCGCAATCATCTCTATCAATCTCTCAATATAAACCTCTAATTTGTTTAATGCTACAGCCAAGCCTACGAGTCCGGAAATTTTAGAAATCATACCTCTATGTTGGGGTTGTTCAATCTCATTCCGGAGATGATTTTCAATTGATTGAATATATGGCTCAACAACCGCTATAAAAAAATCATAATCTTTTTTTATTCGCGTTCCCATTAAGTTTAAATCATGCGGAAGCTCATCCGATGTTTTTTTAAAGAATCTTTGCACTTCTGAATTGGGATATGTCTGTAAAATTCTATGAATCATTGGGTACATAGACCTTAACCTGCCGTAAGCAGGGTAACCTTTTGCCGCTTCTTCTTTGTAGCTTCTTGTTTGATAGCTAATCTCCATGCAGTCATAAATCAAAGATAACCTTTTGGAATTTGGCTCAATAATGTCAATGGCTTTATCTGGTGTTATTCCATTACTAAAATCACTTTCAATTTGATCCCAATACAGCTCTAATACTTTTAATTTCACTCGCTTAAGATATGAATTCTTATCCTCGGTATATTGGGGTAGTTGAATAGCTTGAGCCTGCTCATATTTTTGTATGATCTCATTTATCTTCTCAATATCTTTCCTAAAAGCATTAAACCATCTTTCCAAACCCATGTCTTCAATTTCTTTAATTTGTGCTGCTCTGGCTTGTTGCATTAATGCATCAGGATTTGCAATTAATTCTCTTACCCTTCTGTTGAATTCCTGCTGGTCAATTTGGCTAACATCGTGGAGATGTTTATGTTCTTCGTAAAATATTTTTATGATAACAAACAGAATATACCTTAATCTTGCTAAATCCAAATTTTCAACTTCCAACCAAAGATTAGCATGGTCATCGATGAATTTTGAATATATCTTATGCAGAAATTTCTTCTCTTCTGGTAAAAATCTCCAAATTCGAGCCTTTAATCTATCCATAAAATCAATAATTTCTAGGAACATCTATTTAACACTTACTATCTTCATTTAGCTAACATCTCTTTCAAACGTATTCCAGCCATTTATCATATTTCTTATTTTTTCCAGAAACAACGTCTCTAAATAAGGATGTTAATTTTTTTGTTAAGTATCCTATTTTTCCATTCCCGATTTTTTCTTTATCAATTTGTATTATTGGTGTTATCTCGGCTCCAGTCCCTGTAAAGAATGCCTCGTCTGCCTTTTTTGCATCTTCGAGCCTGAAATTTTTTTCCTGAACTCTTATTTTATTGTCCTTTGCCAGGGCAATTATGGAATCTCTCGTCACGCCGGGCAGAATATTTCCCAATGGCGGAGTCATTAAGACATTATTTTTAACAATGAAGAAATTCTCGGCAGGGCCTTCAGCGGCATTTCCTTTATAATCAGCCAATAATGCCTCGTCAAATCCGTTTTTTCTTGCTTCAATTATCGCAAACAGGGAATTTGCGTAATAGCCTGAAATCTTGGCTTCCATCGGCACGGATTTTGGATGAAGCCGCATATAGCTTGAAGACATTACTTTTACTGCATTATTCTTCAGGTACTTTTTCCAAGGAAGAACAATCATGGCAGCATTAACCGGGCTGTCTTTTGCATGCACATACAGCTCGCTTTCACCGTAGAAAACTATCGGCCTTAAATAGCCGCTATTCATTCCGCTTGATTTCACAGTCAGCTTTGCGGCATTAACCAAGTCGTTTTCATTATACCTAGAATACATGCCTAAAATTTCAGAGGATTTTACGAGCCTTTTAATGTGATCCTTAAGCCTGAACAATGCAATCCCTTTTGCAGTCTCGTAAAACCTTATCCCTTCAAATGCCGCTGCTCCGTAATGCAAAGAATAAGAGGTTATATGAATATTGCAATCTTTCCAATCTACCAGCTTGCCATTGAACCATATTTTAGGCTTCATAGATATAAGGGCTGCCGGCAGGCGATTTTAAAGGTTTCGAAAATCAAGATTTCCGACAACTCGAAAATTCCTAGAATTTTCTTTGTTTTGGTGATTTTGAAGAAACAAATAAATACCCTCCCTTAATACCAAAATGCCATGAATAGGAAGATTTTATTGATTTGTGTATTCATATCTATTATATTAGCCTATTCTGTCTCTGTACATTCAGAAGCAAATTCAGAAATTCAGGAGCTGTTCGGAGATGAGGAGGAAATAGAAGTAATTGTTGTCCTGAAGGATGATTACGATGTTTTGGGGAAATATGGAGCATCAAAATACAAAGACGATTTTGAAAAGAAAAAGATGATGATCCAGGAGCAGCAGGAAGGTGTCATTGAAGACTTAAAAATAAAAGATAAAAATGACGGCATTTCTATACAATCAGATGAAGACTATGATTTTGATTTGACCAATACTTATTCTACGGTCAACGGATTTGCAGGGAAGCTGAAAAAATCAAGCTATGAAAAGCTGAAGAATAATCCGGGAGTAATGAAAATTTATAAGTCAAAAAGCATTTCATTATTTTTGAGCAATTCAGTTGGGATAATAAACGCTTCAAGAACCTGGGGCTTGATATATACTGGTGTTAACATTACAGGAAAGGATGAAACAGTTTGCGTGATAGATACCGGAGTTGATTATACTCATCCTGCCCTTGGCAATTGTTCTTCCCAGCAATTTATGGACGGGACATGCTCAAAAGTTATAGGAGGATATGATTTTGTAAATGATGATTACAATTCTATGGATGATAATGGACATGGCACTCATGTTGCAGGTATTGTCGCATCAACAAATGACACTTATAGGGGAGTGGCACCGAATGCTATAGTAAATGACATAAGTTTTTAGACAGATTTATATACTACTTCTTACACAGAATTTCAAAAAGGTGATTTCAATGAATAAACAGACCAAAATAAAATCTGACGTAAA
>JACPMV010000043.1 GCA_016185845.1 Candidatus Woesearchaeota archaeon
AGAATTATGTTAATAAGCAGCCTGCCCGCCCTCCCGTTTCCGTCTTCAAAAGGATGGATCCTTTCAAATTTTCCGTGGAATACTGAAGCCTTTTGCAGAGGGTGCATCTCCTTATTTTCATTGCACCAATCAATCAGATGCTTCATTTCTTTAGCAACATTCTCCGGCAATACAGTCTTTATATTCCTCCCCAAGATGAAATTCGGCAGCTTTTTGTATCCATAAGGCACTCCGGTATTTTTTATAAGTATCTTGTGCAGCTTTATCATGCCTTTTTCATTTATCCTAAGCTTGTTGCTGAAGACCAGCCCCATTGCCTCCCTTGCGTTTAAAGCTTCATAAATCTCCCGCAGGTCTTTTCCCTTTGCAGCCTTTTTCTCATGAATGATCAAAGCTACGTCCTTTAGCGTCAGGGAGCTTCCTTCAATTGCATTGGACTCATAAGTGAAATTTACCGTGAACCGGTCAATAATGTCCTGCATCTGCTTTTTTGTTATTTTCTTTATTATATCCCTATATCCCAGCTTTATCTCTTCCAGCCTTTTTAATAATTGGGCATCAAATATTCCGGACTTATTGTAGTATTCAGCGGCATAGCCAGGGATTTCTTTGGAAAGTTTGTCATTCAGCAATTTGCTGTACTCTCCAAGATCTTTGAACTTCTTCTTCGGGTCATAATCTTTTAAGTAAACCGAGAACTTCTTTACTTTGCCGCCCGGGAGCCTTATGGATTTTTCCAGATAGTATCTCCTTATTCCATTGATTTTCTTCCCGCTTATGAATGCCATAAGGACTGTATAACCCTACAAATATTTAAATCTTTCTTTTTTGTAGGGTTACAAAGCTCTACTCAAAAAAACCCAGCCAGCTTGGTCTGCTCCTTTGTCTCGAGCAAATCCTCTTTTGTGTAGCCGAGAACATTGAAGATTCTTTCGACTGCGGGAATCACCTGGTTGTTGATGTAGTAATCGGCATCATACTCATTTTCTTTCACTTCTTCGGGAAGCTTCACCCTGTTCCTTATTATGTCGCTGCCCTGCGTCACAATGTATTTAATCACCATTCCGGGCGCAATCTGCTTTCCTTTGTTCTTTAGCCTTTGCGCGGCTGCAACATGCGGGCCTTTGTTTGCATAATCAACAATCTCTTTCTGCAGCTGGGTATGCATGATGACTTCTTCCACCGGAATCTTCCTGTTTTTCAGGTTATTGATGGCTTCCTTAACATATTCAAGCGCTTTCTGCGTGTCATTCTCCCTCAGGATTATTTCAAGAACTTTTTCCTGCGCATTTTTCGCTATCAAAGACCAGTTCCTCCTTACAGTCTCGAAACCCTTTATTTTCAATGCACCTGATTCAGATATCATTGCATATTTTTTCTTCGCGCCTGCAGGGCTCATCTTTGCAGAGACAAATATTCCGGCTGGGTAAAATCCCTCATATTCCAGCTCCATCAGACCAGGAAGCTCGGCATTTATCCTCTCTGCAAAATTTTCAGCCTCGCCTTTTGTTTTGCCGTCTAATGCAAGAAAAACGCTATCAGTGTCCGAGTACAAAACAACAAACCCCTCTTTCTGCGCCTTGTCTATGACTTTGTGTATATATGATCTGCCCCATGCAGTCACGCTTCTTGCCGATTCAAGCGAGTACCACCTTGCGCCGAAAAAACCAAGATAGCCGTAGAATGAGTTTGCGAGCAGCTTGAGGCTGTTCTGCCTTGCGTCAAGGAACATGAATCTTTCATTGCTTTCTTCCTTTATTATTTCCTTTATCCTCATCCTTCTTGTTATCAGGTCCTCAATCAGGATTGGAATGAATCCTTTTCTTTTCATGCAGAACCAGTGCTTCTCATTTCCGTCATTAATGGCCTGAGCGGCATCTTTGCAGCATTCGCAGTCAATCATGTCCGGGCATATGTTGTGCGAGCCTATTATTGTCGGATACAGGCTCCTGAAGTCAAAAACCACGATGTCCTTGTAAAGCCCCGGCTTTGGCTCATAAACAAAAGCTCCCTGGTATGTCTGCATCCTTCTGCGCTGCACTTCATTGTAATTAGGCTTGTTTGGAGCGATTTCATTGAAATTCGGAGCCTGTTTCATGATAAACCATTCAACCAGCTGCGAGAAGCCCATGCGGCTTGCGTCGTACATCGGTATTCCTATGATTTTCACTATCTCTATCAGCGTGGGCAGCATCTTGACAGCAAGATTGTAGGTCAGATACGAGTCATGAAGGCAGTAGCTGCAGTATTTTTCCAGGCTGTCATTTTTGTCCCATGCATTGGGAAGCTCTGCGAGGGAAACTTCATGCTTTTTCTCGCCAAGCAGCTCGGATGCGACAGCATCCAGGTCATAAGAATAGGTTTCCATTGTCGCGCCCATGACTCTTTTTATGAATTTGAATATGTCAAGATGGGTTATGCCGCTTATCACAGCTATTGTTTCCCTGCCGCTTTTGATCCTTACTTCGGAGAAATCAAGCCCTATGTCCAGCTTTATCCTGTATTTTTCAGCCCTTGTCTTTATGTAAGGCAGGTCAAACCCGTCTGAAAAATAGCCTGTCAAAATATCTGGCTGGTAGCTTTCTATAGTTTCCTTGAATTTCTCAATAAGCTGCTCCTCGCTCTCTACAAATTCAACAAAATCAAGGCTTGTTTCAAATTTTTTCCAGACAAACACTTTCCTGAAATTTTCCCCATAGAATGAAAGCATTATTATCGGGTTCTTGTCTGCATCTATCGCCATGTCAAGATTGCTGTAGGTTTCTATGTCAAATGCCAGCACTTTCGGATTTTGAAGCGTGTCAGTGCCTGCCTGCCCGATCTTTTCCGCACTGAAAACCGGCGCTTTTGATTTTTGATTTGCGAATTCACCTGCTGCCTCGCAAAGCACAAGCGGAGTTATATTATTGTCAATCAGGTATCGCCTTGCAAAAGGTATGTCAAATTCATGCGCAGACTCAATTATGTCCCACTCTTTTACAATCTCTTTTATCACAGGAACGCCTGAAGGCAGGTTAGTGTAAACCTTGACGGCAAAAACTTCCTTTCCAAGAAATTTTTTAATAATGGATTCTGCCCTGGTTACGGAAGAAACACCTTCCTCATTTTCTATCCTTATCTTTTCCAGCTTTTCAATTATGTTTGCGCCTTCTTTCGGGACTACATAAAAATAAGGCTCGAAATTGCCGTCAATAACTGAAATCTGCTTCCCGTCTATAGTTTTCCCGAACAGGACTATTGATGCCTTTCCGTCTGTAACTTTGTAAGTTGCGTCCAAAGGGAAAAACTGGATTTTTTCTGGCATGCTGACGAGAAGGCTAGCTTTATATATAAAATTGTCGAAAGCTTTTTATAAAATAACTGGATTTTATTGGCCATGAAGAAAGGGGCGGTAGTATTCCTGGTATTGATATTGCTGGCGCCTTCAGCGTCTTCTGTTTCTATAAAAGAACTAATATCCAGATACATATTTTCCTATTCTTCAAATGAAATAATCTCAATCAACTACACTGATTATATGGCTGATAATGACAACAATGGGCTTAATGACACTTTAGTCATTGAATTGACTGCAAATGCAAACGGCAACTTTGCCTTTGTCATTAATGTTTTGGACAGGAATGTGATACTGTCTAATGAGACAAATGCGACTTTAAGCGGGGCAAAAAAGTTCAATGCAACCTTTAACTCATTTTTGCTGTCGCAGGACAGGTTTAATTATTCCATAAAAGTCTACAATTCAACAAACAGCCTGAAGTACAGGAAAGACAATATACTTACAAGTGCATACTCAAATTATGAAGAAGGGTTTAGATTATTGGGAATCAATGATTCTAAAACAGGAAACAAGCTGAGGGTAAATGCAACCATCAACTCTTCTTTAAACGGCACTTTTCAGTCGCTTTTATTCCTGAAGTACAACAGCTCCACTATTTATTCAAAGCAAAATTTTCAACTTGCCAAAGGCGAAAATTATTTGGCGTTTGAGCTTGATAATGAGACAATCAAGAAGACGCATTATTCTGGGAAATATAATATAACCTCCCTGAAGATCGGCGGCAAAACAATCAAGGCAGATTATGCAACTTCCCAATATGATTTCAGGGATTTTGCAGAATCTTCCTACATTTATGGATTTGCCGACGGAAAACTTGATTCAGATGCAGACAATAATCATGATGCATTGCAGATAAATGCCACAATCCAAACATTTAGCGCCAATATTTATAACTTAAAAATATATCTGTATGACCTGTTTGGCAATATAGTTGAAATAAAAAACATTTCTGCTGCACTTGGCTCAGGCAACCGAACAATTTCTGCAAATATGAACGGCACTAAAATATACAGCAAAAAGCTTAACGGCCCTTTTATAATAAAGAGCATAGAGCTTTATGAAAACTACACGCTGGCTGATAAAATCAATGATGCATACATAACTTCAAATTACAATTTCAACGATTTTTCCGCAAGCCTGCCGGACATAATGGCCAACATTTCTGCTTCTGACGGATATCATTACGGCATAAATAATATTACAGTAAATGTTACAATAAAAAACTCCGGAAGCAATCCGGCTTTCAATGTCTTCTTTGACATCTTTGACAACAATACGCTTTTCAAAACCAACAAATCCAGTCTAATGATTAAGGATTCAGAAATTTTTTACCAGTTTAACTTTACAAACATGTCTGACTTTGAGATAAGCGTGATATCCGACATTCAAAATATAATTGATGAAAGCAACGAAAGCAACAATGCGGAAAAGATTACAATAAAAATCAACAGCAAGCCTGCGCTTCTGCAGATCAGCAACATAACCGTGAATGAGACTGACAATATTGCCTTAAACTTGTCTGCCTCAGACCCGAATGAAGATAATATCGTTTACTCCGTAAACTTCTCAAAATTTTCCAATCAGTCCAATATATTCAGATGGCAGACAAACACAATGGACAGCGGCAATTACACAATTGCTGCTTTTGCTTCTGACGGATATTTGAAAGATTCAATAACTTTTAATGTAATTATTATTAATGTACCTCACAAGGACTCGGATAATGACGGAATCAACGATACTGTTGACAAAGTCATGGGAAATGAAAATTCAATAAACACATCAAGCATAAGCCTGAGGCTTCTGATAAACGATTCGAATAATCTGTCAAGATTGTTTGACGGGCAGGAAACTATTATTTTTATGGACAGCAATTTTACAATAGCTGAGCTTGAATTTGATTTTTTAAATTACAGGCTGAATTTGACGAACATAACTATAGACAAGCAGGCTTCAAATTCCACAGGCTCCTTGATTTTCAGGGGATTGAGCATGCCGGCTGGAACGACAAAAACATTGTATGTCGATAAATTAAATACCGCGATTAATGGAATATGCATTAAAGACGATGAAATATCATCGATAAGCGAAATAAGCGGCAATTGCGATTCCAGCAATGAATTTAAAATTGAATGCGATGGAACTTCGCAGAACTCTTACAAATGCACCTATAACTCATCTTTAAGCAAATACAAAGTCGAAGGGTTGAAGCACTCCGGAATAACTCAGTTTTCTTATTCAAAGCCAAGCGAGGAATCAAGTTCTTCAGGATCTTCGGGCGGCTCAGGCAGCAGCGGGGGAGGCGGAGGGGGAGTTTTATGCGCGCCTGGCTGGCAATGCGGCGAATGGACAGAATGCTCTGATAACATAAGAAGCAGAAAATGCATTGATGACAATCACTGCCCTTCTGCCTTGAACAAGCCGCTGGAGACTGAAAGCTGCTCAGGAAACTACGAAAAAAGCACAGAGTATTTTAAGGACATTGAAATTATGTCAGGCCTTAAGAATTCCGGCAAAGCTGTCCGGAAAAAGTCCAAAGAGCTGTCTCAAATAACAGGAAATGCTGTTCATGAAGCTGATAATAAAAAAATGTCACCCATCATGATAACCGCTTTGGGAATAATTGCATTATTTGCAGGCTACTACTTCATCTCAAAACACCAAATTAAATGAAAAATTTAAATACAGACATCAAATAATTTCTTTTTGTGGGGCTGTAGTATAGCTAGGTAGAATTCGTGGTTCGGGACAACCTTTTCTTTGCTCGCAAGCCTCGCAAAGAAAAGCTTGACTAAAAGAAAACGGGGAGGGACATAAAGTCCCTCGGCTTAGGTTTCAAATGGAAGAGGTTGTCGAAAAGCCACGCGGCCCGTGTTCGAAATGTGGAAAGCGAGCGTGCTTTCTGCACGCATGTCACGGCAGCCCCATTTATTTTAAAGTTTTTATAATTTGGGAATATTTTATTTGGGCGGTCCAGAAATGTCGGTATTATACTTTTTTCTGTATTCCGCATGCCATCTTCTGCTTAATTCTAGCTGTTCTTTTATCACGTCTGGAAATACAGATGCTTGGGTACCCATATCATGAATTTCCAATAATCTTCTTTCAATTCCGCCTAACTCAGCGTTAGGGTCAAATAAACCATATCTTCCTTCTTCAAGATGCACTCCACAATACTCCAAAGGTATGGACATTTCAGGCGCCCTGCCAAAATCTAAACTTACTCTAGCAGTTTGAGTTAAAAATTCTCTGCAAGGAGCAGTGACTTGAGCATCATCTAATGCTTTTTGCAATACTGCAATAACAGTTTGGTTGTAGTCGGCTCTTTCTTCCCTCAATTCCGGAGTTAATTTATACATCCTTATACCAGTATCCCTATTTGCCTGCTCTAATGCCTCCAATTCTGCTTTTGCTTCCGTTGGTAAGGAAGTTGTTTGATCAATACCCAAGTACTCAAGTAAACTAACAGGATTATCCAGCCTCCAAATAAATGCGAAATTCCTGGCACTGACTTCTATATTTACCATGAAGCGAAGTAATTACATTCTTTATAAAAATATTTCCAAAATCTTTAAATATCATCTAAAAGTCTTTGTTTATAATGGAACAAAAAGAAGAGATGGGGCTTACAGTCAAAAAATCAGAGGACTTCAACGAGTGGTACAGCCAGGTTGTTTTAAAAGCGGACATGATAGATTACAGCTCTGTCTCAGGCTGCATCGTGTTCAAGCCGAATTCTTACGCGATATGGGAGAACATACAGAAGGCATTTGATGAAAAGATAAAGCAAAGCGGCCATAAGAACTGCTATTTCCCGATGTTTATACCTGAAAGCCTGCTGAATAAGGAGGCAAAGCATTTTGAGGGATTTACGCCAGAAGTTGCATGGGTCACAAAAGGGGGCAATTCTGAGCTTAATGAAAGGCTTGCGATAAGGCCTACATCCGAAACAGTCATGATGGAAAGCTATGCCAAATGGATAAGAAGCTGGAGAGACCTGCCTTTATTATTGAACCAGTGGAATTCAGTTGTAAGATGGGAATTCAAGCATGCAAAGCCCTTTCTGAGGACAAGGGAATTTTTGTGGCAGGAAGGCCATACCGCCCATGCGACAAAAGAAGATGCGGAAAAAGAGGTAATGCAGCAATTGTTTGAGTATGTTGAATTGATAGAGAATTCTATGGCAATTCCAGTGATTGCAGGAAAAAAAACCGAAAAAGAAAAATTTGCAGGCGCAGAATACACAACAACAGTCGAGGCGTTCATGCCTGACGGAAAGGCTTTGCAGATGGCTACAAGCCACATGCTCGGCCAGAATTTCTCAAAGCCGTTCGGAATAAAATTTTTAGACAAGGACGAAAAGGAAAAGCACGCATGGACAACCTCATGGGGCTTAAGCACAAGGACAATAGGCGCATTGGTGATGGTTCATGGCGATGACAAGGGGATAGTCATACCGCCAAAACTCGCTCCGGTTCATGCGGTTGTAGTCCCTATAATCTTCAAGGAAAACCAGGAGGTAATAATCGGAAAAGCAAAAGAGATAATGAAGAAATTAAAGGCAAAAGGCTTCAGGGTTGAGCTTGACGACCGGGATTCTTACACCCCGGGATGGAAATTCAATGAATGGGAGCTGAAAGGAGTTCCGCTGAGAATAGAGGTTGGGCCTAAAGATGTCCAGAATGAGCAGGCTGTCTTGGTGAGAAGGGACGACGGCAAAAAAATAAATGTCAAGCTAAAAGAAATCGAGAATAAGGTTGAGGAAACTCTTAATGATATACAGGACAGCCTGCTTAAAAAAGCAAAGGACTACCTGAAAAACAGCATTGTCGAATCCAATAATTTCGATGATTTTGTTAAGGCAATCAAAAACAAAAAATTAGCGCGAGCATTGTTTTGCGGGGAATCTGGGTGCGAAGACAGCATCAGGGACAAGGCAGACGGCGCAACATGCAGGTGCATCCCTTTCGAGCAGAAATCAGCAAAAGGCAAATGCGTGCAGTGCGGGAAAGAGGCTAAGTGCTGGGCGGTGTTCGGGAAGGGTTATTGATTTGTTTTTGCAGATGCGGCAGGATATTCTGATTCATCAATTATACTTGTCTTATAGGAACTCGGTTTCTCAATATAAAGTGCGAGATTTTTTCTAGAGCCTGGATCATTTGATATTTTAATGCGAACATCTTTGGAAAGTGCCGTAAATCCGGTTTGCGCCAAGTCCACAAGAGAACCATCTCGGACCAATGGACTTCCATGAATCTCCGCAAGAGCTGACCTGTTATGCCTGTCTCCAAAAATCGCTGTAACTTTTACTACCAAGTCCCCATCCGGAGTTGTTATTACAACAGACTTGTTTTCACTCAAAAGTTTGTGCGTTGCCATTTTATTAAAATTTAATTGCCTTAGCGATTTCCCCGCTCATATCAATCTTCGCAGCAGGATTGGGTATAGTATTGGTAGAAATAACTTTTATTTTTGCTTTGCCCAATTTTTTCAATGCACCCTCTGCAAAAATGCCGTGTACGCAAAGGCAATAGATATTTTTTGCGCCTAATTTTCTTAATAATTTTGCAGTTTCTATTATGGTATGTCCTGTGCTTACAATGTCATCCACAATCACTGTATTTTTATTTTTTAAATCAATTTTCTTATTTAGATTTACCTTGACATGATAAGAGGAATATCTTTTCTTCTTTAGAATCCCGGATTCGGCATTTATCATTTCAGCAACGCTTCTTGCCCATTTGTAGCTTTCTTCATCAGGCCCTACGATAACCGGATTTTTTATGTGTTTTTTTATATAATCTGCAATCAGGGAATTTGCAGTCAGCTTTGCTGATTTAATCCTGAAAATCTGGCTTAAAGATGTTTTTCTGTGAAGATGGGGGTCAATTATCAGAATTTCATCGAAGTATCTTTCAATTAATTTAGCGATTATTCCCTGGCTGACGCTTTCGCCTTCATGAAATCTCTTGTCCTGCCTCAGATAAGGAAAATAAGGCGCCACTAAAATGATCCGTTTCGCCCCCAACTCCCTGGCTGTTGCAGACGCCAGCAGCACTTCAACAATGCAGTCGCTTATATTGCCGTAAAAAGACTGGACTAAAACAACCAGTTTTCCGTTTAGATTTGCATTAAATCTTACCAACAGCTCATCATCAGGAAATTTTTTGGCAAATAATTCAGAATGCTGCGCTTTCAGCCTTTTTGCTAAATTATATCCTAAATGCTTTCCATGAGAACAGCTTATAATTATCATACATCCTCTTTATCAGCCCAGATTATCCTTTTTATAATTTCTTTATAAACTTTTTCAAAGCGCCGCTAATCTCAACTGCAGCAGCCAAAGCCCCATTTTCCGCGCCTCTTTTATCATTTGAAAAGCCGACAACCAAAACATCTCCGCTGCTAAAATCAAACTGCTCTTCCAATTTTCCAAAATTCTGCCTAACACCTGCTTCAGGGGCATAAAGCCGGCCATCAAACTTCAATATAATTGCCCCTTCAGCTCCATTTTTTACGGCAATGTCCCTAAGCTTGTAGGTATGCTTTAAGGGAGGGGCATTCTTGACATGCACGCCGATTTTTTTGTATTCCGGATAAAGCGCCTTTTCTGTAAATGCATCAGGCATGCTTATGGAGTGGATAATCTTGTCAAATTCATGCGAGCCCCTACTGCTTAAAAAATGCCCCTTTTTAGTTGAGGAAATAAAATTTTTTGACTTTAGAATGTCCAGGATTGTCCTTATGGTGCCTTCACCCAATTCAAGCTCTTTGGCAAGCTTCTCCCTTCCGATATTCCCGCCTAGCCTCAAAAAGCACCTTAGAATATCTATACTATTATAATTGGGTGTATTGCCTACCATAGGGCAAAGCTCAAGCCCGTAATATAAATACTTTCTGGGTTCGCATAAAGCCTCATTTTGTTACCATTATAAAATAGCAAAAGATTTAAATACTAGTGGTTTATTCACCTGCCTATGGTGGTTAAAATTAATGCTAAATTCATAGTTATGGGTATTTTGATGATAGTGCTCCTAGCAGGCATTGTAAATGCTTCAAGGCAGGCTTTGGAATTCTCTGATGTTGACGTAAAGGTAGGCAGCAAAACAGACAAGGGCCTTAAGAATGGCGAGACCATAAGCGACGAGGCAGAGCCTGGCGATGCAGCTGAGTTCAGGATAGAAGTAAAAAATAATTACACAAGCGCAGAAAACCTTGACATAGAGAATATACAGATCACTGTAAGAATAGAAAGTATAGATGACGGTGATGACTTGGAGGAAGAAGCCTCAGATTTTGACCTGAGGCCGGGAAGCGACAAAAGGGCAACTTTAAGGTTCCAGGTTCCCTTGGAAGTTGATGAAGACGATTTTGATGTTATTATAGAGGCAGAGGGCGAAGATGAAAACGGCACAGACCAAAATATAAGAATGACCCTCAAGCTTGAAGTTGACAAGGAAAGCCACAGGCTTATACTTACAAGAAACACGCTGACTCCGGCTGAAATATCATGCAGCAGGAAAAATGTGCAGGCTGGCGTCGGCGTACTGAACATAGGCTCTGAAGACGAAGAAAATGTAAATATCCACATATTGAACCAGGATTTGGGAGTGGATATCAAGGAAGACATAGGCGAGCTTGAAGCGGATCCTTTAGAAGAAACAAGCAAATTTTCAAAAGCATATTCATTTAACGTTCCTGCGGACACTGAAGCCGGCAGCTATCCGGTAATAATAAGGGCATTATACGATGATGACAGAAGAAAAGCAGAAGAGACAGTTACATTGACAGTAAGCGACTGCTCAACAGCTAAACCGCAGCCAACAGCAGCAGCTTCAGAGAAAAAGGAGGAGCTTGATTTAAGCTCTGCGCCCCAAAACGCAGGAACAGCAGGCTATGCTGTGCAGCAGATACCTCCCGGAACAACGATAAGCACAGAAGGCTTTGGCGGCAGCGGCTTTGCAGTGGCTGCCATAATTGCAGTGATAATTGCAGTCGTAGTCGGGATTATACTTCTTATAGTGAGCTTGGTTGCGAGGAGGAGCTAAAAATGCAGATAGACAAGCAATTTTTACTGGATTTGAAGCAGCATTTCAAGCTTAATATCTATGAAGTAAAAATCTGGACTGCTTTGCTCAGCAGGGGCATTGCTTCTGCAGGGGAGCTTGCAGACATTTCAGGAGTGCCGAGAAGCAGGTGCTATGACGTTCTGGAATCTCTGGAAAAGAAGGGATTCATCATAATGAAAGTAGGAAAGCCGATAAAATACCTCGCCATAAAGCCGGAAATCATAGTTGACCGGGTCAAGAGAAATATACAAAATGAAGCTGACGAGTTTGCCTCCCAGATGGAAAGCATCAAGGACACTGAAGAATTCAAAGAGCTCGAATTGCTGCATAAGTCGGGAGTGAAGCATGTCGATATAAATTCAATCTCAAAGTCAATAGTAGGAAGAAGCGCGATAAACAGGCATTTCAAGGATATGCTGGCGAGCGCAAAATCAGACGTTTTGATAGTTGTTTCGGGCCAGCACCTGGAAAGATGCGTCAAGCTGCTTAAGAATTCCATGCCTAATTTCGCCAAGAAGGGCGTCAAGGCTAAGCTTTACGGCCCTTACAACAAGAATGCCGTAAAGAAGCTGCAGAATGTGCAGCATATAGAATACAATCCAAGCTCAACCTTCATGACAATCGACGGAAAAGAAATGACTTTTATGGTATCTACTGAAAATGTGGCAGCCGACTACGAGGTTGCTATCTGGATAGACAGCCCGTTCTTTGCTAAATCTGTCAATGTTCTGTTTGAAGGAAGCCTGAAGTGAAAAGCTAAAAATATTCCTTGATTTTTTATTCACCAATTAAAATGGACCAAAGCCTTGAATTAAGACTTATTGAAAGAGGATTTGACATTTCTAGGCCTTTGACTTTAACCTTACAAGATGCGGCACTTGCAATTCAAGAGATGGTTGGTAGAAGACACAGTGAAGGTGTGGTCTTTTTTGATGGTGAAGGGAGTGCAGCTACGATAAATCCTGCTGGAGCACTCATACATTTTAGAAGAGGTCCTATTTTTATAGATGATGTGGCCAGACCGCAAGAAACTATAGAAATTTATTCCGGTGAGCAATTAAAAGGCAGCAGTATTGATCCAGTTTTGGTGTCTAAGTATAATCCTGTTGAAATTGTTCATACAGGAGACAACTCTTTAGATTTGGCGCTGGGTAAACCACTTGACGTTTTTGTTGCGATAGCGATAAATCTGCAGCCCCAAACCTCGGCTGGGTATTTTCCAGCACTACCGGTTGGCGCGCCAAGAGACAGGCTCGTATGGGAATCAATTGGGAGGAATCTGGAGTTGGATTTAAATTTTGTCGATGATGAAGGCGGAGCTAAGTACGCTGCCTCTGCTCAAGACTCCAGATATTCCGGCAATACTGTGAGTCTTACATTGAGAACACAAAATAATAAATATGTAGTGGATGCCTCATATAAGCCACATCCCAGCCATGTCACCGACTTAACTCAGCAATTGGCGGGCCTGGATGCCCAAGTGGTACGCGATGACCCTAGTTTATCTTCTCAGGCTCGGGGCTTCATAAATCATGTGCAAGTTCATTTTGATGTAGGCAAGGCGCACCATGTATATACTTATTTGAAGAGAGTTTTGGGGAAATAGCTTTTGCTCACCGCAACATTTAAATACTACTTGAATATTACACAAATAAAGAAATTCTTCATAGGTTTTCATGATGGATAACAAAGAACTGAAAACAGGCACGACAACTATAGGGATAGTCTGCAAGGACGGCTTGGTGCTGGCAGCAGATAAACGAGCTACATCGGGCTATCTTATAGCATGGAAGAAGTTTGACAAGATAATCCCTATAACAAGCACGATAGCTGTGACTGTGGCAGGCACTGTTTCTGACGTGCAGCTTCTGGTCAAATATCTTAAGGCAGAGCTTAAGCTCAAAGACCTGAGGACAGGCAGGGACACAACTGTAAAGGAAGCTTCAAGTCTGCTGGCTAATTTTGTCTATAACAACATAAGGAAATTCAGTTTAATTCCGGGAATCTCGCATTTCATTGTCGGCGGAGTCGATTCTTCAGGATTCCATTTGTATGACTTGAGCCCTGACGGCTCGATTGTAGAGGTTGATGATTATATCTCTTCAGGCTCGGGTTCTGTGATGGTATTTGGTGTCTTGGAAACGCTTTACAAGAAAGGATTAAGCGTAGAGGAAGGGGTAAAGCTTGCTGCAAAAGGCATAAACGCGGCTGTCCAGAGGGACATCGCCTCAGGAAACGGCATAGACATAGTGACAATCACAAAAGATGGGGTAAAGAAGGTTTTTTCAAAGGAATTTGAATTAAAAGTAGAAATGTAAATTTTCTGAAAAACTTGACTGTAAAATCTAAATTTTTTCCAAACAAGAGCTTAGCCATATTGATAAAAAGAATTTTAAATATTTTTTAATGGAATGAATAGGCGAGCCCGAGTGTGTGGCAGACAGCGAGGGCGAGCACAAATTAATGTCTTGAAGGAATGTATTAAAATTTTCATTTAAACAATAACAAAATAGCAGATAGCGCAAGGGAGTTTAACAAGCAACCAAAATGGCAGACATAGTAAAGGAAATAATGAAGAACTTGCCTGAAAGCAAGATAAGCGACGTGAATTTTGAAGGCGCCAATATAGTCCTGTATACGAAAGACAATGACTTTTTTCTGAACAACAACGGCATAATAAAAAGAGTAGTTGACAGCATAAAGAAAAGAGTCGAGCTGAGGCCTGATCCAAGCATAACAATGGACATGGAGAAGGCTGAAAAAATCATACGGTCGCTGATTCCGGAAGAAGCAGGGGTGGATCAAGTAATATTCGACCCCCAGAGGAGCAGGGTTATTGTAGAGGCAGACAAGCCCGGCCTTGCAATAGGCAAGCAGGGCGCATTATTAAGGGACATAAGGATGCAGACTTTATGGGTGCCTTTGATAAGGAGAAAGCCGGCAATAAGGTCAAAGCTAATTGAAAATATAAGGGCTGTTCTGTACCAGCACAGCGATTACAGGAGGAAATTTCTGGACAAGGTAGGCCACAGGATTTATGACGGCTGGAAAAGGGAAAAGAAAAATGAATGGATCAGGCTGTCTTATCTTGGCAGCGGCCGACAGGTCGGAAGAAGCTGCATTCTTCTGCAAACTCCTGAATCAAGGGTGCTTTTGGACTGCGGAATTAACGTTGCAGATGACGCAAAGCCATATCCCTATCTTGAAGCGCCTGAATTTGACATAAATGAATTGGATGCAGTCATATTAAGCCACGCGCATATAGATCATTGTGGGTTTATTCCTTACCTCTATAAATTCGGGTATAAAGGACCCCTATATTGCACCGAACCAACAAGGGATGTTTCTGCCCTGCTCATGCTGGATTACATAAAGATACAGAGGGCAGACGGAAAAGATCCTATTTACACATCAGAAGAAATAAAGGAGATGGTCAAGCATACAATAACTCTTGAATATGATGAAGTAAGCGATGTAACTCCCGATGTGAGAATCACAATGTACAATGCAGGGCACATTCTTGGAAGCGCAATGGTGCATCTTCATGTCGGAAACGGGCTGCATAACATATTGTACAGCGGTGACCAGAAATATGGCAGGACTTTATTGCTTGAGCCTGCTGTCACGATGTTCCCAAGGCTTGAAACTCTTATGCTTGAAGCGACTTACGGCGGAAAGGACAACATAATGCCCCACAGGCAGGAAACAGACGAGGAATTGATGAATGTGATCAAAGAGACAGTTGAAAGAGGGGGCAAAGTCCTAATCCCCACTCTTGGAGTCGGCAGGGCCCAGGAAGTAATGCTTGCAATTGAGGCAATGGCAAGGGAAGGCAGAATGCCCCAGGTGCCAGTTTACATAGACGGCATGGTTTGGGATGTAACTGCAATACATACAGCCTATCCGGAATACCTGAATAATTCTGTCAGAAAAATGATATTCCATAAAGACCAAAACCCTTTCTTGAATGAGGTTTTCAAAAGAGTCGGCTCCCAGGAGGAAAGAAAGCAGGTGATTGAGGATACAGGTCCCTGCGTCATACTGGCAACTTCAGGCATGCTTACAGGCGGACCTTCGGTCGAGTACCTGAAACACTTGTGCGATAATCCAAAAAATTCCATTGGCTTTGTAAATTACCAGGGAGAAGGCTCTCTTGGAAGAAGGATGCAGCAGGGTGAGCGTGAATTCACTTTTTCTGACGGCGGCAAGCAGGAAATGCTGCAGATAAAAATGCACGTCCATACAGTTGACGGATTTTCAGGCCACTCCTCAAGAAACCAGCTTATGAACTTTGTCGCGAAGTGCGAGCCAAGGCCCAAGAAGGTAATAATAAACCACGGCGAGAATTCAAGATGCTTGGATTTGGCAAGCTCCATACACAAGCAGTTCAGGATAGAGACAGTTGCTCCGAGGAATCTTGAGGCTGTGAGAGTGAAATAAAGTTCACATAACACCGTTAGGCAAGAAGTTTTTGAGCCATCATTTTACGTTAATTTATAGTGTGTTACTTCCTTCATCTAATACGGAGTATTAAACAAAGTTTTTCTCATTTTAGAACTATGTTGAAACTATTTTTACAGAACCCATTGCTACTAACTCTCTTATCAGTTCTAATGCTTTAGCATCAAGGTGGTTTCCTTCAAAAGAAATGTGACCTATGTTGTTAAAATCACTTGGAAATTGTAACTCTTCTTCTTTTAATATGATAACTTTTTCTCCATATAGCACACTTGCAGCACCTAGCTCAAATACTGCATTTAGATTCACAATAACTCCTACTTCCTTATCTTTGGATTCTCCATCTTTTGAGAATATAAATATTGCAGAGCCACAACTATTCATCAATTCTCTAATTTTTTGAGAAATTGGCCTTCCAGAGTGAGGCTCATCAACTGCAACTTTATACGGAATCTGGAATTGATCCAAGATTTTTTTAAGCTGTTCAAGAGGTTTCTTATCTTTTCCATGAGCAATGAATATGGGTCTTTGCTGTTCTTTTGGTTGAGTTTGGGGTGCTTGTTCTAACTCATTGACTTGTGATAAATTTTCACTTTCTTCTTGTGAGGAGACTGGAGTGCTAATTCCATTTTCTTCTTGTGATTGGGGAATATCTATTTGACCATAATCATCAAACATCACCATCGGAGAGCCACTTATGTCTCTAATCAACCCGGAGAATCTTCCATTTTTATCTAGTATTTCGATTACCTCTTTGAGGTATTCCCTGGGAACATTAAATTCGACCTCCAATGTGTTTTCAAAAAAAGTCCCTTTAGGATATTTTGCATTGTTGTAATGTGTGTATATTGACTTAAAAAGCGGAACGGTAAGGACAGCTTTTTGCTTGGACTCAATGTGTTGTTGGGGAGAAATTGGTTTTGTAATGTCTTTGCCAAGTTTAGTCAGTTCTATATAATCAGCTTTTTCAGTACCTAACGTCAAGCCATATTTATATGATGAACTCAATAAATCCCGAAATTGAATAGTTGTCGGTTTTCTTCCTATAGCATCCGCTAGCAATAACCTTTTCATAGGTTTACCTGCATTATTATCTTGGATTGCTTGTGCTATCACTAAAGAGGCTTCCAAATTATACAGGGGGAATGGTCTATTTGGCTTTCTGGCCATTTTCTTATTTTCATTCATGATTAAGATAGAAGTTATTAGAACTATATAAAACTTTCCATTAGAAAAGTCAGTTATAGCGAATAAAATACATCATTTAATAGTTTTTCTCTCTCTCTTGAGTTCTAATATGCCAAATACCAGTTAAATTTAAATAAATCAGAGATTAATCTAGAATTATGGCAAAACCAATTAGAGCAACACCTACATTGAAAGGGATTGAAGCAATAAATTTTATTAAAGATCTAATCAAAGAAGAAAAAAGACCATCTAAAGTACGAATTGATTTGATAAAAGAAGCATCTAAAATTAAATTTAATTGTTGCTAATAAGGTACTTTTAAATCTAAATACATTGGTGTTGTACCTTTAATTCTTTCTTTTAACATTTTGAATCCTAGCTTCTTGTAAAAGTGAATAGAGTCCAAATCTTTTTTTTCATTCCTTTTTGCATCTAATGTAATAAACCTACAACCTGATTTATTCTCACTTATTTCAGTAGCTTGTTTTATTGCAAATAAAACCATTAATTTACCTAAACCTCTTCTTTGATAATCATCATGTACACATAATCTCCCTATTTTTAATGCAGGCAACGATTTATAATGCACATCCTTTTCTCTAAAAAATTCTTTAAGATTTACCTCAAGATTGAGTTTGTCGTTCAGTAAAGTTACATATCCGACTAAAGTGTTATTATAAAACCAAAGGAATGTAACAGAAAATTTTTGTTTTTGATTGTTTAGTGCATCTTCAATAAGGAAATCTACTAACTCTTTTTCGTATGATTTGAAATTGCTTAAATTGTGTTTATCCTCCAATTTTTCTATAATTATTTCATCAGATTTAATGTTATTGATATTTTCTTTAATCATAAATCATCTACTCTTTAAACAATTCTTTAATTATTTGATATCCAGCATAAAGTACCAATCCTGTCACTATCAATTTTTTAAAGTTTTCTTGAGTTTCAATCTGGGTAAATTTATCTAAATAGGTATTTACAGTAACTCTTGATATCCCTGTAATTTCAGATATTTGAGAATTGTTGTAACCAGCATTTCTTAATGGGATAATCTGTCTTAAAAAAGATGGGTTTAAACCATACTCTTTACTTAATTTTATAAACAGTTGGTTAAGTTCTAGTTCGTTCATTGTATGTTAAAAGTTAATCATTTTGATAACTTTTAATCTTTAAGTATTTAAATGTTTCTATTATCTATAAAACAAGAAAAAACTATGACATCATTCCACATGAAAGTCCACGAAAATAGACTTTGAAAGGTAAGATTTATATACTTTATTAATTTAGAAGGTATCATGGAAGATAAATCATTGCTATTAAGCTTGACCGGAGAACTGCCTTTATTCAAGATAATCGACTTTTTATTGGAAAATAAGGGAATGGATTTCAGCAAATCTGACATCTCAAAAGGCGCTGAAATTTCAAGAGCTTCCTTATTCAACTACTGGAATGAGGTAGAAAAGCACGGAATAGTAAAAGTCACAAGAAGTTTCGGAAAAACAAAGCTTTATACATTAAATGTGAAAAACCCAGTAACACAAAAAATAATTGAATTGGAAAAGACACTTATTTCTGAAGCCATGAATAAAGCCGGTAGGAAAAAAGAAATACTTGTTGCACATTAAATTCTCATAACCTTTAAATAAGCCCATTTTAAACGCTTTCTTATGGACGAATCAACAAAACAAAACTACATCAAAGCAGGAAAAATATCCGCAGAAGCCTTGGAATACGGCAAGTCTTTGATTAAAAGGGGAAATTCCGTCTTTGATGCAACAGAAAAAATAGAGAACAGGATTCTTGAATTAGGGGGGAAACCAGCTTTTCCTGTCCAGTTTGCGCTGAATGAAGTTGCCGCGCATTTCTGCGTTACGGAAGAGGACAAGGATTTGGTTTTTGACGAGCAGGTTGTAAGTCTTGATTTAGGTGTTCATGTCAACGGTGCAATCGGCGACAATGCCTACACGATTGATTTATCGGGAAAATATTCTGATTTGGTGAAAGCTGCTCAGAAGGCGTTAGAGGAAGCTTTGAAGATTGCTGCTGTCGGAACAGAATTAAGGGAGATTGGAAAAACAATAAATGACACGATAAAAAGCTACGGCTACAATCCTGTAAGAAATCTTTCTGGGCACGGCATTGATTTATACAATATACACACCAAGCCAACAGTCCCAAATATAGACAATGGCGACAAGTCAAAATTAGCTAAAAATATGGTTTTTGCAATCGAGCCTTTTGCAACAACTGGCTCAGGAATTGTCGGAGAGAAAGGCCACCCTACAGTGTTTATGATTGAGCATCCAAAGCCAGTAAGAAGCCCTATAACAAGGGAAGTCTTGAAAGAGATTGATTCATACGAAGGACTGCCTTTCGCAGAATGGTGGCTTACAAGAAAATTCGGAGCAAAGGCAAAATTCGCACTGAGAGAATTAAACCAGCTTGGAATAATCCACCAGTTTCCGCCTTTGGTTGAGCTGAGCAGCGGAATTGTTTCCCAGGCAGAGCATTCTGTGCTGATTGATGATAATGGGGAAGTTGTTGTGCTGACTAAATTATGATTTTATATAAAATTTATAAAACCGAAAGAAATTTATATAAGTTCTTACAAGATACTATTGTGGGGTGGGCAAAAAGGGTGTCCACAACGGGAAAAGAAAATCTTCCGAAAATAACAGCACGAAGTCAGAGTTTAAAAGGGAATACTTCTGGATTTTACCTACGATTAATTATCGCATTACAATCGTTTATAAAAAATATTTATAATCCTGTATTTTTAGTATATCACTTTAAAGTAGTTAATGAAACGAAAGATTTTTAAATTAAACTTGAAAATTAACTTAGACGAAATCAAATGCCAGAACCAGCGACAAGTAGTGTACGTCCAATTACAATAGAGGATAGGCTTGGCACTTATCGCAAAGAGCATGGAAGGCATGGAATGGTGGGACTTTCTGAGCCGATGCTAAGAATGTATAGGCTTCTTGAAAGGAGATGGTTGCAAAAGCAATCCACTATCTTTATGGAAACGGAGCTGAAATGCCATTTGTCGCCTTAAATTGCAGCGCATTCCCAGATGATATTCTGGAATCAATGCTGTTTGGGCACAGGAAAGGCTCTTTTACTGGCGCTGTCACTGACCAAACTGGGCTGTTCACGCTTGCCAATAACGGAACATTGTTTCTTGATGAGATTGCAGAAATGCCGCCTCATCTGCAAACTAAATTATTAAGAGTGCTGGAAGACGGAGAGGTAAGGCCCATCGGATATACTAAACCGATAAAAGTTGATGTTAGGGTGGTTTCTGCGACTAATGCAGATTTAGCTAAAGCTATCTCAGAAGGCAGGTTTAGGCAGGATTTGTATTACAGGCTTAATACAGTAGAGATTCACGTACCGGCATTGCGCGATAGAACTGAAGATATAAAACTATTAGCAGAGTATTTTGGTTTGGAGTTTTCAGCAAAATATCCTACTA
>JACPMV010000044.1 GCA_016185845.1 Candidatus Woesearchaeota archaeon
ATTTCAATGAGTATTATAAAAAGCCAGTCACAAAAAGATTATTAAGGGAAATAACAACAAAAATAATGAAAGAGATTGCAAAACTTTCAAAACAAAAATATAATTTTAATTAAAAATGAAAATCTCAATTATCGGAGCAGGAAGTTGGGGAACAACGCTGGCAATACTTCTTGCCGAAAAAGGATTTGATGTAAAATTATGGTGCCGAAGGAAGGAATTAGCCAGAGAGATTGAAAGCAAAAAGGAAAACCGGCAGTACCTTCCTGGAATAAAAATACCAAAAAACCTGACAGCTGAAAATTCCATGAAAGATGCGCTCGAAAACTCAGAAATCATATTCAATGCAGTTCCAAGCGAATTTGTAAGAAGCACTCTGAAAAATATCAGGCCATACTACAATAAACAGATTGTTGTAAGCGCGACAAAGGGAATTGAGCATTCGACATCAAAAAGAATGTCACAGGTTATTGAAGATGAATTAGAAACTTCAAAAATTGCAGTCCTCTCAGGGCCAAACCATGCAGAGGAAGTAAGCAGGAAAATGCCGACTGCAAGCGTTGTTGCCAGCAATGATAAAAAAACAGGCAAGATCGTTTCTGACTGCCTGGCAACGCCTTATTTCAAAGTATATCAACTAAATGACGTTGTAGGCGTTGAAATCTGCGGCGCTCTGAAGAACATAACAGCGATGGCAACAGGAGTCTGCGACGGATTAGGGATGGGAGACAATGCAAAAGCGTCAATCATTACTCTGGGACTTATGGAGATGAACAACTTCGGAAGGCATTTCGGCGCAAAAAGAGGGACCGTCTATGGAATAGCCGGAGTCGGAGACCTGATTGCGACATGCATGAGCAGGCACAGCAGGAACAGGTTTATAGGTGAGCAATTCGCTAAAAATAAATCAATGGAAGATATAAGGAAAGAGATGCACGGAATGGTCGCAGAGGGCATACCGACAACAAAGGCTGTTTATGAATACAGTTCAAAGCACAATATAGAAATGCCGCTGACAAGGCAGGCTTATGAAGTAATATTTGAGGGAAAAAATATTAAGCAGGCCATGAAGGATCTATTGGAAATTATATGATTACTCCTCGACAAAATCTTCCATCTTTGCAGGCAGCTCTTCATCGTCTTTTAACTTGCCTTTTGCCTTCATGTATTCTTTTGTCAGGATATAAAACAAAAGTCCAAGCGATTTCTTGCCCTTGTTGTTGCAGGGCACTACAAAATCAATGAAATTAGTCTGGTTATTGGTATCGCACAAGGCAATCACCGGAATGCCTACCTTTACAGAGTCAAGAACTGCGTTCCTGTCAGGCCACGCATCTACAACCATCACTATTTTAGCCTCTGTGTACTGCTCAAGATTCTGGTTTGTTAAAATTCCCGGAGGATACCTTCCTGCGAAAGCCCTTACTCCGGCAAGCTTGCCGAATAATTCGACAGCTTTCCAACCATTCTCACGCCTGCATATTATCAGAACATCCGCAGGATCATACTGCGCCAGAAAAGAAGCTGCAATCTTTATCCTTTCGTCTATCTTCTGCAGGTTCAGCACAGACAGCCCGTCAGGCCTTGTCTTGTATATGAACTGATCCATGTAGCCGGTCCTGAATTTCGTGCCTATGTGGATTCCTGATTTCAGATATACATCCCTAGGGACTAAAAATTTTTCTTCAGCCATTTTCAATAAAGTTTTTAATAATTTTATATTTTAATATTCAATCCGTCCCTTCGGGACAATATCTTGTGCTCGGCGTTGCTCCGATTGCCACATCGCAACGCCTCGCCTATACATTACATCAATAAATCCAGTCCAGAAAACCTGAACCGCTTTTATAGCCCGCAGTTTGGACAACAAGTATCCTTAGGCAATGTTATAAGGGATAATACGGCTATTTAAAAATGTTGCTGATTTGAATTAAACACTTCCAAGTCCTCATAAACTGGGCCTTTAGAAATCAAAGTTGATTTGACAAGCCTGAAATCTTTTATCTCAATCTTCTTATTTTCAACTTTTATCTTCTTCACTTCATCAACAAATGATTTTTTGTCTTCAGGATATTTGACCCTGCACAGCGTTATATGAGGCTCAAAGTTTTTTTCTTTTTTGAACAGATTTTTCAGGTATTCGTCAACATTTTTCTGCAATTCAATAATCTTATCTTCCGGCTTCAATCCAACCCACACCACTCTTATGTAGTTTTCAGTCGGGAAAATCCCAATTGAATCGGTAAACACACTAAAGGCCTCGAATTTTATTGTTTTTAATATTCCAGCAATCTCATCAACCCTGTTAGGCTGGACTTCGCCCAAAAATTTTAACGTAAGATGGAAGGATTTTACAAAACTAAGTTTTGCGTTTTTTGGCAGCTGAGCCTGTAGCCCAATAAAACTATCCTTCAATTCATTGAAATCTATGGCAATGAACAGCCTCATAGGCAACAATCGGAAATATGACTATTTAAATCTAACCAAATAAAAAAACAAGAAGAAAAAGCCTTATTGGTTTTCTTCCCCAAAATTCTCTGAGTCTTGGCTGGAATACTGATCTTCGGAGCCGGCTTCTTCAGGAGAAGCGTCAACTTCTTCATTTGATTCCTGGCTCTCTTCAGACTCTGCCTTTTCAGACTGCCCAACCACTTCTGCAAACCCGACCTTTGCAAGGACTCTTGTAACCTTTATCCTTACATTGTCGCCTTGCTTTGCGCCAGGCACGAAAAGGACAAACCCGTCCTTCTTAGCTATGCCGTCGCCTTTTTCTCCGACAGCCTCTATCTTTACGTCTAACTCATCCCCTACTTTTACAGGCGCGTAACTCTGCCTGAAATCTCTTCTTCCTCTATCTTGTCTCATATCAATACCTCACTATCTTATTTTGTGCTGTGCACGGCACAGGCTTATGAATACTATTATTTAAAGTTTACTGACTAAAGCATCAGTCCGCCGTCCACGCAGATTACCTCGCCGGTTATATAACTGGACTTTTCAGAAGCCAAAAAAGCAGCCAGATTGGCGATATCCTCAGGATTGCCAAGATTTCCCAAAGGTATGCTCTTTGACAATTCCTTTTTCTTTGCATCAGGCAGAGAGTTAAGTATCTCAGTCTCAATAAATCCCGGCGCAATCACATTCACAGTTATCCCATGACGACCAAGCTCCTTTGCAAGCGACTTTGAAAACCCTATTATCCCTGCTTTTGAAGCGGCGTAATTGACCTGGCCGAAATTGCCGTAAATTCCAACTATGGAGCCTATGCTTATTATCCTTCCTTTTTTTCTCAGCAGGGGAAGCGCGTGCTTTGTCATGTTATAAACTCCGTTAAGATTGATTTTAATCACCTTATTCCACACATCTGCGTCCATATTCTGCAGTGTCTTGTCCATTATTATCCCGGCATTATTCACCAAAATGTCAATGAATCCAAATTCCTTTTTTATGGAATCAAACATTGATTTAACTTCGTCAAAATTTGACACGTCTGCCTTGAGAGCGATGCACCTGGCGCCATGCTTTTTAATCTCATTCACTACTTCCATGGCTTCTTTCTCATTCTTGTTGTAGTTTATAATAACATCAGCGCCCTGTCTTGCAAGCTCAACAGCTATGGCCCTGCCTATCCCTCTTGAAGCTCCCGTGACCAAGGCAACCTTGCCGGCAAGCTGTGAGCTTTCAGATGATTTTTTCTTCGCAACAACATAGGCAACTTCTATTGTAAATGCCTCCTTGTCTGCAAGCGGGTTTTTAGCCTGTAGCTCTTTGAAAAGATTATTGGCAGCCATTGTAATCAAGGAATCCCTGTCAGACTCTTCTTTTTCAGAAGGCTCATGGCCTCCAATCTCGGGCAATATTCCAGCCTGCAGCCTTCTGACCCTCAGGAAATTAAGCCAGTCGCTGTACCTTACCCTGAAAAGCTTGAAAGATGGCTCTTGGTACTCAAAGCCTGATTTTTTTAACGCTTCAAGATAAACAGATATATTCCTTGGGTCCGGAAACACAAATTTTCTTTGGGATTCATTTGCTTTTATCCGCGCATCAATGTCCTTTTTATATTCAGCAAACTTAGGGTCATTTCTTACAATATCTAGAGATAACTCATGAACTCTTCTGACGCTGTCATCCACCATCAATGCGCCCTTTGGCCTGCTGGCTCTTGTTATGTTGCCGCTCTGGAATGCAAACGTGCCATTTTCCTTAAGGGCATCTGCAATTCCCCTAAATGTCTCATCGATATCCGGCACAAGATGGAATGTGTTTGCAGAAATTACATGATCTGCCACGCCTTTGCCGACTGTCTCTGCAAGGGCTGAATAACCATGAGCAGTTTTTTCAAGAAGAAAGCATTTTACATTTGGATTGCCTGATAAAACCTCGTATGCTTTTCCGAGCCATGCTGCTGAATTGTCAACAAGCCACAAATCAAAATCAACCTTCAGATGCTCAAGAAGCCTTAATGCAGAAACCCCTGTCCCGGCCCCATAATCAACAACAATATCCTTTTTCCTGATTTTTGGACTTATTATCTTTACTAACTCATCAAGAATGGTAATATAGTATTCTGCTTTGGATACAGCTTCGTGGTAAGCGGCAGCGCCTCTTGATGTCGGCCTGTCTGGCTTCCATGGATTTTTGCCTTGCATATTATATCACCAGGCCCCCGCTTACTCTAATGACCTGCCCTGTTATGTATCCTGATTTCTCAGAAGCCAAAAAAGCAGCCAGATTTGCAACATCTTCGGGCATTCCGCTCCTTTTCAGGGGAATCATATAAGTCAAAATTTTCTTCTTAAGGAATCCTATATCCTTAGTCATCTCGCTTTCAATAAACCCCGGCGCAATCACATTCACAGTTATCCCATGACGGCCAAGCTCCTTTGCAAGCGACTTTGAAAACCCTATTATCCCTGCTTTTGAAGCGGCGTAATTGGCCTGGCCGAAATTGCCGTAAATTCCAACTATGGAGGATATCGAGATTATCCTTGAATCTTTCTGCATCATGGGCAGAGCATTTTTAGTGACATTATAGATACTGCCCAAGTTTGTTTCAATCACTTTGCCCCATTCTTCCTGCGCCATTTTTTTCAGGCTCCTGTCTTTTGTTATGCCTGCATTGTTGACAAGAATGTCTAATTTTCCAAACTCTCCCTTTATTTTTTCGAACATCTTGGAGACTTCATCAAAGTTGCTTACATCAGCTTTTAGCGCAATGCTTTTCATTCCAAGAGCTTTTATTTCATCAGCAACTTTTGATGCTCTAGGTTCATCATTAAAATAGTTCACAATAACATCAGCGCCATGTCTTGCAAGCTCAACAGCTATGGCCCTGCCTATCCCTCTCGAAGCTCCCGTGACCAAAGCAACTTTGTTTTTCAGCATTTTAATGCAATTATATCCAATTTATTTTAAGCCTTTCCATAAGAAACTATTTTTTTGTTTTTCAGATTTTCAATGCTCTTTTTATTGTAACCAATACTTCTTAGTATTTCATATGTGTTTTCTCCCAATTTTTGTGATTTGCCATATTTCACTTTAAATGAAGAAAATGCAGCCGGAAAAGCAGCCTGCGCAATTCCTTCCATCATAACTATACTTTCTTTATTGTCTTTTATCGCTTCATTCACAGCTTTGACAGGCTCGCAGCAGAAATCAAATCTGGAGTTCAAGCCTACCCATTCTTTCAAAGTCTTGCTTTTGAATATGCTTCTAAATTCCAACAGAGAATTGCTGTCAAACTGCTTCTTCAAAAAATCTTTTCTGTATACTGATTTGCAAAAAGACTCCCAAAATTTTTGCTCGACTGCGCACAAGCTCATATACTTGCCGTCTTTCGTTTCATAAATATTATAGCATGGCGTTTTTCCGCTTAATATTCTATTGAAGTCTTTATCCAATGAATATTTGGCAAGATGAATGCCCATAAATGATAAGGCGCTACTGAATATTGAGACATCAATATGGCTGCCTTTGCCGCTTCTTTCCCGCTGATATAATGAAGCAGCAATTGAAAATGCAGCTACAAGGGCAGAGCTTACATCAGCCACCTGTATTCCAGGCACAATCGGCTTTTCATTAATCATGCGGAGCATCCCGCTTAAAGCTAAATAATTTAAATCGTGGCCTGCTTTGTCTTTATTTTTTCCTTTCTGCCCATAGCCTGTTATCGAGCAATAGATTATATCATCATTTATTTTTTTTATTTCATTGTAGCCCAAGCCTAAAGAATCCAATTTTCCCGGCCTGAACCCTTCAATAATAACATCGGCATTTTTTGCAAGCCTTTTGAATATTTGTTTTCCTTCTGCAGCCTTAAGGTCGATCACAATGCTTTTTTTGCTCCTGTTCAGGGTTTTAAAGAAAGAATCC
This sequence comes from Candidatus Woesearchaeota archaeon, assembly GCA_016185845.1. GTDB lineage: Archaea > Nanobdellota > Nanobdellia > Woesearchaeales > GW2011-AR4. The sequence goes on from JACPMV010000044.1 coordinate 6,370, forward strand.
TCAAAATTTCTCATCATATCCCCTTTTGGGCCCTCAATCTTGATTACATCGGCTCCGAGATCAGCCAAAAGCATAGAACATAACGGTCCCGGAAGAAGAGTCGATAAATCCAAAACTCTTATGTCTTTTAATAGCATTTTTGCAGCTCAGTTAAGATTTTTTAGGATATGCACTGCGGCTGTGCTGCCTACCCCTCCAACATTATGCGCAAGCCCGTATTTCGGCATTTTTATCTGCCTGTTCCCGCATTTTTGCCTCATCTGATTAATTATCTCGTAGAATTGCGCAATTCCTGTTGGGCTTATAGGATGGCCTTTTGCCTTTAGGCCGCCGCTCACGTTGACCGGAAGCTTTCCTTCCTTGTTTGTCACGCCCTTTCTTATCAATTCAGCGCCTTCGCCCTTCTTACAAAAACCCAAATCATCATAAGAGATGATTTCCAGCGGCGTAAAAGCATCATGCACTTCGGCAATGTTAACATCTGATGGCAGTATATCTGCTTCCCTATAAGCAATATCTGCAGCTATCCGTGTCGCTTCAAGAGATGCCATATCATCCCTTTCAAAATGGCTTAAAGTGTCATTTACCTCCCCGGAGCCGGCAATCTCTATGTCGCTTTTTTCTTTTGATACAACCAAAGCTGCAGCTCCGTTGCAGGTGATGCTGCAGTCAAACAGCCTTAAAGGAGATGCCACAACCGGCGAACTCTTAATGTCGTCAAGCGAGACCATCTTCCTGTAAAATCTTGCCTTTGGATTATAAAACGCATTCCGGTGGTTCTTCAGAGCAACTAATGCAAAATCATCTGTTGTAGCGCCGTATTTCATCATGTACTGCTGCGCCACCAATGCATTCTGCGCAGGAAAAATAAGCCCTTCAGACTGCTCGTAAATCCTTTCCCCACCCATTAAAATCTCATCCGTGGTTTTTTTTGAGGTGTTTGAGATAAGCTTGTCAAAAGCGACAACCAGAATATTATTGTAATCGCTTGATTTAAGCAATTTAATAGCCGTCCAGATTGCCGTGCCTCCTCCTGCGCAGCCTGCAGGAACATCAATTATAGGGGCACTTTTCTTAAAAAGACTGCTGACCATGGAAGCGCTGTGCTTTTGCCTGTCGCTGCTGCTCATAGGCTCTATAGTGGAAACAACGATAGCATCTATATCATTCATTGAAATCTTAGAGTCATTCAATGCCTCAAAAGCAGCTTCGTAAATCATATGATTTGCAGGCTCGTCTTGTATTCCGAATTTAGTCATGCCGACTCCTTTTACGTATATCGGCATTAGCCAACCACCCTGGAAAGAAGCTTTTTCATCTTTGATATTACTTTGTCAACAGGTGTTATCTTTGGCGTGCCTTTTGTCTCAAGAAGTTTTTTTAACAATACAATCTGCTCCACCCTGTCAAGACTTTCAGGAATCTCAGCTTCTGCCCTTACTTTAAGCTCCTGCAGCCTCCTGATTGCGCAATCGCCCAGCACAACTACTCTTTCTTTTTTCAAAACACTTTCATCTATCATTGAGCCAATCACCAAGTTTATTTCTTCTCCCCTCAAGCCTATCAGCTTTGAAGTTAGATTGTACATTAGATTCAAGCAGGCAGGGCATGCCCTTCCATCAGTAACTTTTATATCCGGATGAGGGGTTTCATCAGAAATTGTAGGATGCAGAGGATACCTAATTGCATCAATATCATTTCCAACAACCTCTATGCTTTTGATTGGCAAGTTTTCCCTTGCGGTTTCCACATATTCCGGTATTGCAAGCATTGCAGCTTCACAAAAAACAGTGTCTAAAGCAGCAGGATTCCTGCCTGCGTAAACAAGATTCAGGAAAGCAGGCTCGCCCAAAGCCAGAGGGCCCTGGCCCTGCATCCCATTAGTGGCGTCAGCTATTGTTAAAGTTTTTAGCAGTTTTACAAGCTTTGGCAGTGTCATGTTTATATCATTGTAGTACATTTCCCTTAGTGTTTTCTCGTCAACCAGCCTTGAAAGATTCTCGACAGCGCCCGAAACCCCAATCTGGAAATTTGTCTTCATTATTGGGGCGTTGATTATCTTTCTATTTAACACCTCTTTGTATATTCTGAATTTATAGCCATCTGACTCTATTTCCTCAAAATGGCCTTTGGATATATCTGCAAATTGCACGCCATGCTTCTTGCATACTTCCAGAATGCCTGCTTTTGAGGCAGCATCCATGACATCTGATCCAGGCAGGGCATGTTCTGCAACTATTATGTTTTCTTTTTTTATGCCGTAATCATACAGGGCGTTAAGCAGCCCATCCAAGAATTCATGATTTGTGTTTATTGCCTGATACTGATAAGCTGCGGTCACTATGCTTGGTTTGATTAATATCCTATCATTAGGGCCAATTTCTATAGAATTTAAAAGCTCAAGAGATTCTTTGATTGCTTCGTAAATATCATACTTTACTTTTATTATTGAAACAGCATCATCTGATTTTGCTTTTTGTTCTGTATAATTATCTCCTATTTTATACTCCTTCATTGTTTTTTTAGGCAGCCTGTTTCCGTGCTCGTCCTGAAGCAGGATTATATTGTATGGAATGATGGGGTGCATTGGAGAAGGAATAGTTACTTTTGTTATGCCGATAACTTTAAGATTAGTGCCTTTCTGCTTTATTACGGGACCTTTGCAATAAACACATTTCTCAATAGGGTAAATCCATCTCTTGCTGCATTTCTCACAAACCCATCTGATTATCATATGCTCACCTTTTTTAGGATATGGACTGATACAGTGCTGCCGGCGCCTCCAATGTTCTGCGCAAGAGCATATTTAACATCATCAACTTGCCTTCCTTCTGCATGGCCTCGCATCTGTCTTGCAAGCTCATATATCTGGGCAATGCCAGTGGCGCTTATAGGGTGCCCTTTTGCCTTCAGGCCGCCGCTCACGTTGACTGGAAGTTCGCCATCATAATTTGTTATGCCTTTTCTTATCATATTTTTGCCCTCTCCCTTTTTACAGAAGCCCAAATCTTCATAAGAGATCACTTCAACAGGAGTAAATGCATCATGAATCTCGACAATATCAATATCGGAAGGGCATATACCTGCCTGCCTGTATGAGTCATTGGCTGCAAGCCTTGTTGCTTCCCATGAAGTCATATCCTCACTTTCAAAGGTTGAAAGCCTGTCTGTGTACAGAGACGAGCTGACTATATTTATATCAGTTTCCTGTTTTGTCAGGACTGCGGCTGCTGCCCCATTTACTGACAGATGCTTAAGCGTAACTTCTTTCCTGTAAAACCTTGCCTTAGGATTATAAAACGCATTCTGGTGGTTCTTCAGCGCCACCAATGCAAAATCGTCTGTTGTAGCGCCGTATTTCAGCATGTACTGCTGCGCCACCAATGCATTCTGCGCAGGAAAAATAAGCCCTTCGGCCTGCTCGTAAATTCTTTCTCCAGCCATCATTATCTCATGAGTTGTATTTTGGGAATTATTGGACAGCAGCCTTTCAACACCCATTACCAATACATTATCATAATCAAGCCTATTGGCAGTCCATAATGCAGCCCCTCCGCCGCCGCAGACAGCTGATGTTGTAATAATAGGAATCTTCTTTTTGAATATGCTGCTTATCACAGAGGAAAACCCGCGCTGGCGCTCGCCATTAGACTCCGAATCAACAATAGATGAAACGATTGCATCTATATCCTCCAATTTGATGTCGGCATCATCCAATGCTTCCATTGCCGCTTCATAGACAAGCTCCTGGCTGGTACCACCCTGTATTCCAAACTTAGTCATTCCAACTCCTTTTATGTACATAGAAATACACCTTACCTGCTGAATTTTCCCCTGAATTCTGCCCTGCTGACTATGGCCAGCATTATCAAAGCCTCTGCAACTAAAGCTTCCCTGACAAAAGCCTTGCCTTGAAGGATTGCGCCTCTTTCATCCTGGGCTATTAAGCTCATATCATATCTGACTTCATCGCCGGGCAGGATTGGGGCTGAAAATTTGACCTCTTTAAGCTTGTAAGCCAGCACTTCTTTTTCCTGATGATTAGGAATATTGCTTCTTGCAAGCAAAGTCGCTGCCTGACCCATTCCTTCAACAGTCAGGGCGCCGGGCATTATCGGAAAGCCGACAAAATGCCCTTTAAGAAAATCTTCTTTGCCTGTTATCTTTTTTACAGCTACAATCCTGTTTGGATCAAGGCTTATTACATTATCTATGAACAGGAAATGCTCATTATAAGGGATTATTTTCTTGATTCCTTCTGCACCTATCATTCCATTGCCGTCTTTTAATTCGCTGAATTGGCTCATTTTTATCCTGCGGAAAAAGTCAAAGTTTGTTTAAATAACTTTCTACTTTAATAGCTTTTATTATATATATTATATTATCTATTTTTTACTATCAAAAATCCACAATATTTATAATAATATGCCTGAAATTATGAGTACTATGCTGAAGAACAAGAAAGCAAAGCTTGACATAAGCCTGAAGCAAAAGGCCATAGCAGACAGCATAAACAAGCTTCTGAAGCCGTTTGAAAAGGGATTCATGCTGCTGAAGAGCTCAGCTATTAAGTCTAAACAGTCATTTCCTGCAGCTTACAGGTATTTTGAAGGCATAGTAAGCCAGCATATTGTCACACCGGGCAAGGAGATATTTAATTCTTCAAGAATCGGGGATGTGGGCAATTTCATAACGGCAAATGTGATAAAAAGGCTGCCGCATGTGCATGAATCTCAGGTTGAGGACATATTTAACAATGCATCAAGCCATTCTTTTTTAGATATACTGACAAAAGGGTTTGGCATAAGCAAAAAGGAAAAGAGCTATACTGTTCTTGGCAGGAAACAGGGATTTAAGAGAATTCTAATAGCAAACAGGGGAGAGATAGCGCTCAGGATTATAAGGGCATGCAGGGAATTGGGAATTGAAAGCGTTGTGGTATATTCGGAAGATGAAAAGGATTCACTTTCCGTGAAATTTGCAGACAAGTCCTACAATATCGGCAAATCAAAAAATTACCTTGACATAAGAAGGATAGTCAATCTGGCAAAGCAGTCTGAATGCGATGCAATACATCCAGGCTATGGCTTCCTGTCGCAAAATCCAAAGCTTGCAGGCATGTGCGAGAAAAAAGGAATAAAATTCATAGGCCCTTCGTCAAAGATGATTGAAAGGCTTGGCGACAAGATAGAGGCAAAAAAGGCAATGCAAAAGGTGAACGTTCCTGTGATAGAGGGCTTAAGAAAAGACCTTAAGAGCGCAAAGCAGGCATTGAAGATTGCAAGGCAGATTGGATTTCCTGTAATGATAAAGGCCTCTGCAGGCGGAGGAGGAAAAGGGATGAGGATTGTGACAAAAGAAGAAGATATTTTTAATGCTTATGAAAGCGCTTCAAATGAAGCGCTTAATGCATTTGGAGACGGCTCATTGTATATTGAAAGATATCTGGAAGAGCCCAGGCATATCGAATTCCAGATCCTGGCTGACAGATACGGAAATGCAATCCATCTGGGGGAAAGAGACTGCAGCATACAACGAAAGCACCAGAAGCTTATTGAAGAATCTCCAAGCCCTGCGCTGACTCCTGAGCTTAGGGAAGCGATGGGAAGTGCCGCTGTAAATGCCATCAAAGCCATCGGCTATGAAGGCGCGGGCACAATTGAGTTTTTGATGGATAAAAGCAGGAATTTCTATTTCATCGAGATGAACACAAGGATACAGGTTGAGCACGGCGTTACAGAAATGGTTACAAATGTGGACTTGGTGAAAGAGCAGGTCAAGCTGGCAGAAGGGGGAAAGCTTGCCTACAGGCAGGAGGACATAAAAATTGAAGGGCACGCAATAGAATGCAGGATAAATGCAGAGGATCCTGCAAATAATTTCACTCCGTCACCCGGAACAGTTGTCAGCTACCTTGCTCCAGGCGGTCCCGGAATAAGGATAAGCAGCTCTGCTCATGCAGGCTACAAGATACTGCCTCATTTTGACTCTTTGATTGCTTTGCTGATCTGCCACGGAAGCACAAGGCACGAGGCAATTGCAAGGATGAAGCGGGCCTTGGACGAATTTATCATTGAAGGAGTCAGGACAACAATACCCTTCCACAGGCTTGTCTTGGGCAAAAGGCAGTTTCTGAAGGGCAATATCACTACATCTTTCATTGAAAATAACAACATACTTGAAGAACTGGGAGAAATGAAGCCAAAGAAAGAAATTCTGCCCAAAGAGAAAAAAGTTTTGATTGTGACAACTGCTGTCGCCCAATATCTCGCAAGGAAGCAGAGCAACAGCCATAAATCAAATCCATGGGTGACTGCTGCAAGGCAGGAATCAATGAACGAGGGCAGTTTTGAGGAATGATTTTTATACTTCTTTAATTTATAATTCAAAATGAGTTATCAAATTCAACACTTCAGATCTTTGACATCGACGCAGGACAAAGCAAAAGAATTCTCCGGAAAAGGACTAAGCAACATTGCAGTCATTGCAGATACCCAGACAAAAGGCAGGGGAAGATTCAAAAGAAAATGGTATTCTGGTAAAGGCAGCCTGTCCATGTCGATTTTGCTAAAGCCTAATAATATAAAAAACATGCAATACCTTACTTTTGCCGCTGCGATTTCAGTTGTCAAATCAGTCAAAAAATCAGCAAATATAAACACAAAAATAAAATGGCCGAATGACGTGCATTACAAGGGGAAAAAATTATGCGGGATTCTGACAGAGGGAATATTTGGAAAAGAAAGTTATGCTGCAGTCGGCATAGGGTTAAATGTGAATCAGGATAATTTTCCTAAAGAGATAAAGAACACGGCAATTTCATTGAAAATAATAAAAAAGAAAAATATTGACATTGACAAACTGTCAAAAAATATTATCGATGAATTCTTCACAATTTACAACATCCAATACACTAAAAACAATATGAAAAATATATTAAAAACCTGGAAAAAACACTGCGATACTATAGGCAAAAATGTCATGGTTATTTCCAGAAGCGGGAAAATGCGCGGAAAAGCAACAGGCGTTGACGAAGACTGCAGCTTATTACTGAAATTGAAAAATAAAAAGATAGCCAGGATTATAGAAGGGGACATAAATGTGAGATACTAGTTTTTTTGTTAATACAAATCACGAATCATGCAATAAAAAATTATATTTTAAAAACTTAAACGACTTCTATAAGTATTAGCTAAGGAAGTAATCCGTTTGTGCACCTATTTCCACAATCTTTAAAAGACATGCATAATTACCTAATATTATGGCTTTTTTAGACAAAGTTCCTATATTGAAGAAGATTGTGGACATGGGATATGCCATACTTTTTGTAGTAGTCATAAGCGCACTGGTAGGGCTGATTCTGGCGTTTCCGGTCAAACTGCTCTGGAACTATGTCTTTGGTAATTACCTGACTATAAACTGGTTCCAGGCATGGGCGCTGAACGTACTGACAGGAATACTGCTGGGGCAAAGAAATTCTAGTAAATGATCAGTATAAGAATAGCTATAATTGCAACAGACCAATAATCACAGCTTTTCAATTTCATAAATTTCCTGCTTTCAATATCCTCATTATACAGCCTTGAGTGCATTGCATCGCTTAGATTAGACGCTGACCTAAGCATCTTTTCAAGAAGATTCAGAACAAGCAGCTTTATATGCCTGATTTTCCTGAAGTCAGCAAGCCTTGAGGCCATTGCTTCTCTTGTTCTCTCAAATCTAATAAACATCAGCGGGATAAACCTCACTGCAACAGAAATCATGACAGCCATGTTTCTCGGCTTTATCTTGAAAACTTTCAAAGGCTTTGAGAGCTTTTCAATAGCTGCTATAAGCTCCTGGATTGTTGTGGTATACGTAAGCAGCATGGATATTATTATCAGCAGCAGGAAGCGCCATATATACCTAAGCCCAAGAATAATCTGGTCCCTTGAAAATATCAAATACATGAGCAGCAGGAAAATAAAGACGAAATAAAACGGTCTTAGGTTTTTTATAAGTTCCTTAAAGCTCATTTTCGACAGCAGGACAATGCATGCCATAAACAATGAAAAAACAACAATCTCAAATTTTGACTTTATCCCGAAAGACAAAATTCCGAGAACAACAACATAAATGATTTTTATCCTTGCATCAAGGGAATGCAGGAACGAATCTTTGCACCTATACTGCCCGAAAGTAAGCCTTTTAATCATACAGGCGCGCCTCTTTCAATACACTACTCTCTAATTTTGATTTTTTATCGCTGAAAATCACGATTCCATTTTTTAGGACAACAATTTCATCGGCGTATCTTAAGTCATTGAGGACATTTGTTATAAGGATTATTGTCATTCTATATTTTTTATTTAGGCTTCTTATCATGCCCATAATGCTTTTTTTGTTTTTTTCATCAAGGTTTGTCGTGGGCTCGTCAAAGACAATGCATTTCGGCTTCATTGCCAAAACCCCTGCCAATGCAATAAGCTGCTTCTGCCCCATGGAAAGAGTGTTGACATTGCGCTTTGCCAAATGCGTTATGTTCAGCTCTTTCAATATCTCATCCACTGACTTTTTTATTTCTTCATTACCTAACTCCATATTTTCAAGCCCGAACGCAATGTCCTCCTCAACTACAGGATAAACCAATTGGTCCTCGAAATTCTGGAATACAAATCCGACTTTTTTCCTTGCATTAAGCTCGTCTTTTTTTGTGCTTGTGCCGCCGACAAGAACCTCGCCTTTTGCCGGCATCAGAAGAGCATTGAAGTGCTTTGCCAGAGTTGTCTTGCCAGAGCCGTTTGCGCCTATTATGGCTGTAAAGCTTCCTTCTTTTATCTCAATGCTTATATTTTTTAAAATTATATCCTCTTCATACTTGAAATACAGGTTTTTTGTTTTTATCATTGGTATGAAAACGAGTAGACTGCAAGCTTTTTAGGCGCAATTATTACCAATTCTTTCTGTTTGCTGTCGTTTGTTTTTATAAGATTGTATAATTGCGGTACGTTTATGGTTATTTTTTTGACAATAGCACGGTTTAACTTAATTTTAGCCGTAATTGGATTATTTTCCAATGACTCTGCAACAAAATTTACAGCCTTGCCTTTTGTTTTTATCGTAAAAACTGAATTGGTTTTAATTGATTTTATATACTCGTTTTTTTGAATCCAGCCGTTAAGCCTAATCTTTTTTCCTTTTCTTTTTCCGCAATATAACGTCGGGAATTTTGAATATTTCGGCTCTTTATGGAATATGCTCTTTGTTTTTATCTTTAGATTTTTAATTATGGAGCTTTCCAGTTTTTTGTAATTGCCTTCGCCGATATGCCTGTACAATTCTTTTCCATCTGACATCAAAATCTGCGCAGGCCAGAAATTGACACTTAATTTTTTAATTATTCTCCTGTTTTTGTCTATTATTATGGGAATTTTTATCTTGTATTTTTCAGCTGCATTAAGAATATTTTTACCGCTCTTTTCAAAATCCCACTCGGGAGCATGGATGATTATTGTTTTTAATCCGTATTTTCTATAAGAATCATCAATCTTTTTGATGCAGTCCAAAGACCTAAGGCAGTTCATGCAGCTGTAAGAAAATATATCAAGTAAAATAAGCTCTGTCATTTCATGTACTTGCCTATATCTATGTTTTTTGCAACCCATGCTGCGACAAGAAGCTTTAAAGTGTCCCCGATTATGAAGGGAAGAACCCAGCCGACGAATACGGCACTCCACGGAAGCCCTGTAACCAATTTGCCCTGTATCGAGCCCATGACATAGATTATCAAAGTTCCTGCAAACATTGCAAGCGCTGTTTCAAACGGAATTGACTTTGATTTTTTCAGATAGACTGCAAGCAGAATCAGCCCGATAAATACAGCCAGGCTAAAAATTATGAGCATTATCCTTTGCTGCTGTGAAATTAGATCTAACATAGGAACATAGCTGCTTGTTGCCTTGTCCCACAGCTTCATTATTCCTATTTTAAATACGGAATCTATTGCAATAACGGCAGTCAAAGCCAATATCACGGCAAATGAAAAATATCTTATGAACGCATTTAATTTTTTCTTCTGCAGCATATAACCGACTGCAAAAGCTGCGACAGGATAGCTGAACAGATAGCCTCCGCTGGGTCCAAGCAATGCTGCAAATCCTGCAGAGCCGCCGGCAAAAACAGGCAGTCCAATTGCTCCAAGAAGCAGGTATACAATCATTGCCAGAGCGCCATAATAAGCGCCGAGCATCGCGCCGCTCAGCAAAACCATCAAGGTCTGCAAAGTTATCGGGACCGGAGTAAACGGCAGAGGTATCTTGAACCATGCAACAGCTCCCGTCAATGCTGCAAATAAAGCAGCGAAAACCATTCCTTTCAGTTTGTTTTTTTCCATAAAATCACCCTCAATAATTTTAATTCATTTATTCAATCACAGCCAATACATCTCCCCTGTTTACATTGTTATTTTTTTTGACTTTGATATCCTTTATTGTGCAGTCTCTTGGCGCAGTTATGCTGTTTTCCATCTTCATTGCCATTAAAGTAAATAAGATTTGCCCCTGCTTTGCCTTTTCCCCCTCTTTTATTTTAATGTCGTAAATGATGCCGGGCAGCGGAGCAGCAATCTCATTGCCTGCCTCGCCCGAGCTTTTCTTCTGCAGCTTTTCAATTGCAGACTGCTCTGCATCTTTTTTTGTTTCTACTTCATAAACGTCAGGGCCGCAATGGACAAATATTTTGCCTTCTTCTGTTTCCTCTACAAAAACCTTGTATTCCTTGCCGTCAACCTTAACAACCAGCTCTTCCATTGTTTACAAAGGAATATTGGCGTGCTTTTTTGCAGGCCTCTTGTCCCTCTTGGCCATAATCATTTCAAGGCATTTAATCAAAGCAATCCTTGTTTCTTTAGGCTCTATTATCATATCAATCTTTCCAAGCCTTGCCGGAACATAAGGGTTGAGATATTTTTCCCTGTACTGCTCTATCAATCCTGCCTTAGCCTTTGGATTTTTTGCTATCTCGTCCCTGCTGACAATGCTGACTGCCTGCTCTGCGCCCATGACTGCGATTTCAGCGCCTGGCCATGCCAGCACCTTGTCAAAGCCCATGTCTTTTGAGACAAGCGCGATGTAAGCCCCCCCATATGCTTTTCTCAAAACAAGGGATATTTTTGGGACAGTAGCTTCAGAATATGCAAACAATATTTTTGCGCCGTGCCTTATTATGCCGCTGTGCTCCTGCTCTGTGCCGGGCAAGTAGCCAGTCACATCAACAAAATTGATTAAAGGGATATTAAAGCAGTCGCAGAATCTTACAAATCTTGCAATCTTGCCTGAAGAGTTTATGTCAAGGCAGCCTGCAAGGACTTTGGGCTGGTTTGCAACAATTCCGACAGAATTTCCATTCAGCCTGGCAAAGCCGATTACTGCATTTTCTGCGTAGTCTGCCTGCACCTCAAAAAATGACCTTTTGTCAAATATTTCATTTATGGCTTCTTTCATGTCATAAACTTTTTTAGGGTCTTCAGGAACAATATCCAGGAGCTTTTTGGTCTCTCTTGCAGGGCTGTCAGCCAAGTGATATGGGGGATTTTCCAGATTGTTTGACGGAAGGTAGCTTAGCAAAGCCTTAATCATGTCAAGGCACTCTTTCTCGTCGTCTGCCATGAAATGAGATACGCCAGATTTCTGGCTGTGGGATGCAGCCCCGCCAAGGCTTTCAAAGTCAATTGATTCGCCTGTAACTGTCTTTATAACATCAGGGCCGGTTATGAACATGTAGCTTGTTTTCTTTACCATCAAGATAAAATCAGTCAGGGCAGGGGAATAAACAGCGATGCCCGCGCAAGGGCCCATTATGGCTGATATCTGCGGAATAATTCCTGAAGCAATCGTGTTCAGCTGGAATATTTTTCCTCCGGAATCCAAGGCTGAAACGCCTTCCTGTATCCTTGCGCCTCCCGAGTCCAACAACCCGATTATAGGGCAGCCTGTCTTTAATGCAAGCTCCATGGCATGGGCTATCTTCATGTTGTGCATCTCGCCCATTGAGCCGCCCATAAAAGAGAAGTCCTGGGCATAGACATAAACTGGCTTCTTGCCGATTTTTCCATAGCCTATTATGACACCATCCCCTGATTTTTTCTTTTCCAGGTCTTTGCTGCTGTGCTCAGCAAAACCATCCAGCTCAACAAATGAATCCTTGTCAAGAAGATAGGCAAGCCTTTCCCTTGCCGTCAATTTGCCTTTCTTGTGCTGCAGTTCAGCAGCGCCTTTGTCATCAAGAACAGCCTTCTTCCTGTCCAGAAATTCTTTTAGATTGTTCCCCCCCATAGACTAAAGCTATGAAGCACGATTTAAAAAACTTGCTTTTCTTTTTACTATGAACAGTTAGCTATATCAAAGGGGAGGCTCGGTGTATCCTGTAGGATTTGGATGGCAGACTCCTGAACCAGAAGGATAAATATAATTAGGCTTTGGATTGACAGGAATAAACCGCCACTGATAGCGGCCGGGTTGCAGGTCAATTCGTGTGATGCCAATTTCATTTGCAAGAACCTCTTCCCCATATTTTGCCCACTTGAGGCTTCTATTTTCTCGCTTGATATTTGGATCGACAGTTGGATGTGGAAAAAGTCTTGCTCCTCCAGTGCCTGTTATGAGACCCGGGATACCATACGCCCAGTCGACCAATGCTATGTTATCGGGACCATAAAACGGAGTGAGTGGCGGCAGACTGGCAAAGAAATGCTCATGCCCTGTGACAATCAAATCGACTCCGTAACGGAAAGCCTTCCGAAAAATTGGGGCAACCCATGCTGGACTAGCGAACCGCCCCGATGAATACATTGGGCGATGGGATATGATCATTACACATTTATCTCTCGAATGTTGCCTGAGTTCACTATCAAGCCAGGCCATCTGTTCCAGTCCAAGGGGCAAAAGATTATTGTGTACATCTTTCCTCATGGCTTCCGAATTCAAGTTAATGATTCGCCAAACCCAATATAATGGTCTGAGAGGTCCCCATGATGTTCGTTCGAGGCGCTCATAGCATTCAGGTGCGCCATCGTCATTGCATAGGTCACCAGCAACACTAGCACGGCTGTATCCTGCTGTTTCTGCAAGAGATTTTTCCAGCAGGCGGCCCACCAAATCAGCACCTCCAGGATTTTCTTTGTGCATTACATCTCCAACAACAAAGAGAACTTTGGTACCCCCGGGGCTGGGAATAGGCTCATTAGCAGTTGTATTAGTAGAAGCCGAAGACATTAGAAATAATCCGGCTGAAAATGCTTGAATTAAAGGCAAACTTGGCTTAAATTTTCTTAGCTTAGTCTGTCCCTTATATTCTGGATTTGCAAAGATTATGCTTCCGTAAGCACCAGAAACTGAAACCTGTTGAGACTCGTAGAGCCTTTCTTCTAGGTCCATCTTTCCCCAAGTTAAGCGCAATCTTCTCGTCTTTATAAACTTTTTTACATATTCTAACTAACTAGTAGTGATTTAGATTTAAACGAATTCCAATTACCAGAGATATCAACTATCAATTTTACACTATAATATCAGAATAACCTAAATCCCCTGCTTTCTGCAGTGCCTATTATTCCGCCTTCTACTATTTTGAATAAGATTTCCTTCTGCTCCGCCAAGCTTCTATGCTTGCGCAAAATCGCCCTCCGGTTGCTATTTGGGGTAATCTGAAGCTCAATAAGGCATTTGCTTCCGTACTTCAATATGTCGCCGCCCACTATGTTTACCTTGTCTTTCTCGTCGAAATCGGCATAAACCTGGTTTGTTATGAGTATCGGAATGCTGTTTTTTCTTGCAATCTCGGTCAAATAAGATATCTGGTTTGCCAGTTCCCTATTGACATCCTGAAATTCCTCATTTTTTCCCATTTCCAGCCTGTAAAGCATTGCAATAGTATCCACAATAATCAGGCCTATCTTGTCATTCACAATACCTTTCAATTTTTCAAATGATTTTTTCTGCTCTTCAAAGCTTGTCGGCTTAAGGAATATTATGTTTTCAATGACTTTCTTGTAGTCCCACCTTATTGAAGAGCAAATCTGCCTCAAGCGCTCCACAGAGAAGCCGCCTTCCGTGTCAACGTAAATGACTTTTTTGCCGGACTTTGCAATGTTCATTGCGCATAATATGCACAAGACAGTCTTGCCTGAGCCCGCGGGCCCGTAGATTGTAGTTATTGCATCCTTCTCATAGCCGCCGCCAAGCATCTCATTCAGAATCTTGCTGCCTGTTGGGATTTTATTTTCAAGATTGGGCTCTTCCATAACAGGAAGGGTAATTGGCAACTTTATAAACTCTTTTCCTGGAAATGAGAATCCGATTTAGATTATTAAAATCAAAGGAAAGGTTTTAAATAACCAACTACTACCTTGGCAATATGCCACTCCCAATTTTTATGAAGATGCTGCTGTGGAGCGCTTACCTTATATCGCTGTACTTCGCAATATTCTGGTTTCTGGTGCTGTTCGACAGGGAAAAGAAACCAAAGGCAAGAAAATTAAGCAGATATCCTGCAGTAAGCATCGTTGTTCCGGCGTATAATGAAGGGAAAAATATCATATCTACTCTTGCTTCCCTGGTCCAGCTAGATTATCCAAAAGGCAAGCTGGAAATCATAGTGGTCAATGACGGCAGCAGGGACAACACTAAAAACACAGTAAAAGATTTTATAGCTAAAAACAGAACATTTGACATCAAGCTCATAGACAAGAAAAATGAGGGCAAAGGGGCTGCGCTAAATGACGGGCTGAGAATCGCAAAAGGCGAGTTTTTTGTGTGCCTTGATGCGGACTCTGTGGCGTCAAAAGACTCGCTAAAGAAGATACTGCCTCATTTTACAAGCAGGAATATTGCAGTTGTCCTGCCAATGCTCAAAGTTTCCAAGCCTAAGAATATCTGGCAGAAGGTGCAGTGGCTGGAATATCTTGTTAACATGTTCTACAAGAAGCTGATGAGCAGGCTGGACTGCGTTCATGTAAGCCCCGGGCCTTTCAGCGTCTACAGGAAAGAAGTTCTTGACAGGATAGGCGGCTTTGATGAAAACAACCTTACAGAAGACCTCGAGATAACTCTTAGGATACAGAGCAGAAATTACAGGATAGTCCAGCTATTGGATGCAGAAATCTTCACATCAGCTCCAAAAACCTTCAGGGAGCTTTACAGGCAGAGAAACAGGTGGTTCAAGGGAGCTGTGCTCAATGCATTGAAGTACAAGTATATGATGTTCAACAGAAAATACGGGGATTTTGGCATTATACAGATGCCCACAATCATAGCGTCAGGAATCCTGGCAGTCATCCTGTTTTCTTCAGCTGTATATTATGGAATGAAACCATATGCCAAGGCACTCTACAACTCAATCTTCATAGATTTTGATTTTTATACTCTGATAAGGACATTTAAGGTAGATTTCAACCTGCTTGACCTGAATTACGCCACTTTGATGATATTTATTGTAATGGTCAGCATTTCGGTTTATGTCATAAGAAAATCGCATGCTGCCACAAAAGAAAAAGTGAACAAGCACGGGATTTTTTCCCTGCTTGCCTATCTTTTATTCTATTTTTTAGTGCTGGGGTTTATATGGGTAGGCATAATCATTGATCTTGCGTTCAGGAAAAAACAGAAGTGGTAAAATGAGAACAATAAGCAAAGACAAGTACATTATTGCGGGAATTATCACCCTTGGAATATTCCTGCTGGGGCTGTTTTTGGGACTGGCCATAGAAGGCAAAAGAGTCAATTACATAGAATCTGTCAGCAGAAAGCAGAATCTTGAGTTCAGCAGCCTGCAATTACAATACGCGTTTATTGACCAGTTAAGCCAGGAAAAAAACTGCCTTGCAGTTCAGAAAACATTCGAGCAGAACATAAACAGCCTTGAATCAACAAGAATAAGGCTCGAGAATTTCGACAGGGATGCAACTTTAAACAAGAACGAGCTGGACATATTGAAAAACGAGTACGTGCTTGCCCAGATAAGATACTGGCTGCTGGCAGAAAGGACCAAAGACCTCTGCGGCTCTGATATTGTGAATGTTTTGTATTTCTTTTCAGACGAGAGCGAATGCCCTGACTGCGATAAACAAGCATTTGTTTTAACTTATCTAAAGAAAAGATTCAAGGACAAGCTTTTGATATTCTCATTTGACTCAAAGTTCGAGCAGGAGCCCATGATAAGTTTGCTGAAAAATACATACGGGATAGGCAAGTTCCCTACAATAGTGGCAGAAGGAAAGCCCAAAAGCGGATTTCAAGCAAAAGAAGTGATTTTGAAGGAAATATGCCCCTATTACAGGGAAAAGCCCGAAGATTGCATCCAAAATGGCAGCCCATCTTAATCTTAAAAATAACAAGGAGATATTGTCCATAGTCCTGCTTTTTTTTGCTTTGAAGATTTTTTTAATTTCTATGTATAAACTTGTATGGTGGGATGCCTCCGTCTACATTGGAATGGGAAAATCTATTTTCTCATTCGGAAATGCGGGCTTGTGGGAATCCACCAGGCCAATAATATGGCCAATTATTCTTGGATTTTTCTGGAAGATTGGATTAAATGAGGTTTTAGTTGGAAGAATAATTGAGATAGCTCTTGGCGGCCTGTGCATTTTATTGACGTATAAAATAGCGGAAAAACCGTTTGGCAGGAAAACAGCTTTGCTTTCAGCATTGTTTTTAGCTGTTTCACCGGCATTCTTCTTTTTTAACGGGATAATGCTCACAGAAATTGTTTCCACATTTTTTGCACTGCTGGGATTATACCTCTTTATTAACAAAAGATTTCTGTTTTCCGGCATGCTCTTAGGATTGGCATTTTTATCCAGATTTTTACAATTTCTTATTTTTATATCCCTATTTGCGGCAGTTTTATTTTATTTCAATAAAAAAAATATCAGGGTTTTATTGAAAGTCATTATCGGATTTGTG
Source organism: Candidatus Woesearchaeota archaeon (assembly GCA_016185845.1). GTDB lineage: Archaea > Nanobdellota > Nanobdellia > Woesearchaeales > GW2011-AR4. Next base: position 23,307 of record JACPMV010000044.1, read on the forward strand.
GTTGTTTTGGTGCCGTACATTATTTTTAACCAGGTTCTGTATAATGATATTATGTTTCCCTTTACACAGCATGTAACCATCACTAAAAACAGCGGCTGGCTAAACTATCAGCCTTTGAGCTATTACTTTTTTGAGATGTTCAAGGAAAATATCTTTTATCTGCTGTCGTTTTTAGGGGTTATACTGGCGTTTAAAAGCAAGGATAGCAATAAAAAGATTGTAGCTTCTGCTTTTTTTATTGCATTTGTATTTTTCAATTCACTAAATCAGAAAGAAATGAGGTTTTTGATAATTTTGATGCCCTATATGTATATACTTGTATCATCGTCAATAGTTTCCGTATCTGAAAAATTTAAAAATAATTTTTATAAAAATATGTTTGCCGTTCTTATCGTTTTGTCGCTTATGTTTTCCTCGTATAACACTTATCTCCTTTATCAACAAGAATCTGCAAAACAAAATCCTTATGCAGAGCTGGAAATCAGATTTACTGATGCTAATGGAGTGATATGGACATCAAATCCAGTTATTGCAGCATCAAGCAGCAAGAAGATTGAACTGATGTATTATCCGTTTTTCAGCGTGAATAAGAAAAATGAGATTATAGGAAGCATTCCAAATGCCGATTTTGTTTTCCTTGACTTGTGCGACCTGGGATGCAGGCATGGAGATGCGGGATGCGAGAAGGAAAAAGACAGCCTGTTATGGAGCCTTAAGAAAAAATTAAAGACAGATTATTCTTCAGAGAATGACGGATGCGGGCAATATGTTTTCAGGAAATAATCACTTCTTTATCTTGATGAAATCCCCCAGAGTGAATCCTTTTTCATTCCTGTTTTTTCCTGGAGATTCGTGCCTTTCCTCGTGCTCTTCCACAAGCTTTACACCCAATATCTTTTCCAACTTCCTGGCCATGGCTATAGGCGGCGTAAAATGGCCCGTTTCTATATTGTGCACAGTGGACTCTTTTTCGCTTATTTTCAAGGCAAAATCCTTCTGGCTTAATCCCATTGATTCCCTTCTTTTCTTTATGATTCCGGGATAATCCTCAGCCAGAAGCTCAATTTTTTCCTCTTTAAAGGACTGAGGCTTGGATTGTTGCATCATCTTATGCTGCTCTTTAGGGCTGTACCTTTTAACCGGAGCAATAATCTTTCCGAATTTGCTGCAGGCGCCGCATACATCAAGTTCCACGCCTTCAATCAGAGCCCGGTTAAGAGTTTCCTCAACCTTACCGCACAAGTCGCAGTTCATTTTAATCACCCAGTATTGTAACGATTATTTTTCTGTCATTTCTCGGTCCATCGAGTTCACTAAATTGAAGACTCTGCCACCTGCCCAGCTGCAGTTCACCATTTTTTATAGGGATCGTTTCTTGCGGGCCTAAAATTGCAGCTTTTATATGCGCATCGGCATTGCCGTCAATCCTGTCATGGCGCCAGACTCCGCTCGGAACCAGTTTATTTAATGCATCAATCAGGTCCAGGCAAATGTTTGGGTCATAGTTCTCATTTATAACTATTGCTGCTGTAGCATGCGCCGTGAATACATTGCACAGACCTTCTTTTATCTTTGATTTCTTTATTATTGAATTGACATGGCTTGTTATGTCTATCATTTCCTGCTTCTTTTTGGTTGAAATGCAAAATTCTTCCTGCATGGCAGCAGTTATTCGTAAGAATATTTAAATATGATTGTAGTTAGCTTTCGATAATGAAAGCCGTAATAATTTCAGGCACACCAGGAACCGGAAAGACAACTTTATCCAAAAGATTAGCCTTGAGGCTGAATTACTTCTATTTTGATGTCAATGATTTCATTGCAAAAAACAAGCTTTATGAAAGCTACGACAGGAAAAGAAAAACTAGGGTTGTTGATGTAGCAAATTTAAATAAGGAATTAATCAAAGAAATAAACACATTAACGAAAAAACCCATTAACGATAAATACAATAAAAAAATACCAATAAAACACAAAAAACTTAAAAAAATCAGCGGAATAGTAATAGACTCGCATCTTTCCCATTATCTGCCAAGAAGATATGTTGACCTGTGCATCATAACAAAATGCGGCATAAATGAGCTGAATAAAAGGCTGAAAAAGAAAGGATACGGCAAAAACAAGATACAGGAGAACCTGCAGGCAGAGATTTTTGACATATGCCTGAACGAGGCAAAAGAAAGGAAACATAAGATTATGATTATTGACACTACAAAAGGTTTTAATATTGACATCATAACCCGAAAGATAGGTGTTTAAATGATATCTCAAAGGGTAAAAAACATTGCACCAAGCGCAACTCTTGCAATAGACGCAAAGGCAAAGCAGCTCAAGAAGGAAGGCAAGGACATTGTAATATTTGGAGCCGGAGAGCCTGATTTCAATACTCCTGAGAACATAAAGCAGGCTGCAAAAAAAGCAATAGACAACAATGTAACAAGATACACCCCTGTAGGAGGAATGCCTGAGCTGAAAAAAGCCGTTGCTGACAAGTTCAGAAGCTTCAACAAAATAAGCTATGACCCTTCTGAGATAATTATTGGATGCGGCGGGAAGCACGTTTTATATAATGCCATGATGGCTGTTCTGGACAAGGGAGATGAAGCCATACTGCCTGCGCCTTACTGGGTAAGCTTTGAGGAGATGATAAAGCTGGCAGAGGCAAAGCCCGTGTTTTGCGATACCGGCAGGGATTTTAAACTGACTGCAGAAAATGTTGAAGAGAAAATAACCAAAAAGACAAAACTGCTTATCCTTAACAGCCCGAGCAACCCGTCAGGAGCCATTATTGAGCCTTCCGAGATTAAAAAAATTGCAAAGCTGGCTGTTGATAATAATTTTTATGTTATATCTGATGAAGTGTACGAGCATTTTGCCTATGGAAACAAGGAATTCCTCAGCATAGCGTCATTGAATGACGAAATAAAAAAATTAACCATAACATGCAATTCCGTATCTAAAACATATGCGATGACAGGCTGGCGCATTGGATATTGCGGCGCCAGCAAGGAAGTCATCAATGCAATGGAAAACCTGCAGGGCCATTCCACATCAAACCCTTCAAACATAGCCCAGATGGCTGCGCTGGAGGCTTTGACCGGGCCGCAGGATTCTGTCAGGCTGATGGTGAAGGCATTTGACGAGAGAAGGAAATTCGTCCATAAAAGGCTGAACGAGATTGATGGAATTTCATGCATCGAGCCAGAAGGCGCCTTTTACGCTTTTCCCAATATTGAAGAGACCGGAATGAACTCAATGGATTTTGCCTCAAGGCTGCTTGACGAGGCCCTTGTTGCAGTTGTGCCAGGAGCAGCTTTCGGCAAGGAAGGGCATGTCAGATTAAGCTATGCCGCTTCAATGCATGAACTGGAAAAAGGCCTGGACAGGATAGATAATTGGATTAAAAAGAAATGATTAAAGCTTAGGCTTTTTATATTTTATTTTCGTATTGGAATTTTGTTATTGAAATTGCGCTTATTGTAAAGCGCAAGTGGAACTAAAAGAATTAAAGCATTTTATGCAATTACTATAATAAATTTTAAATCCGCTCACTTCGTTCGCATAAGATTGTGCTCGGGTTTCGCTGTCTGACAGGCGCTCAACCCTCGCCTATATATTACATTAATTCAATCAAACTAAAAATGAAAATAAAGATATTCTTCAACGAGCATGAAATTGAGGCAGAGCTCGAGAATACCAAGACTGCAAAGGAGATTTATGCTTCCCTGCCATTGGACGGGGCTGCAAACCGATGGGGAGACGAGATTTATTTCGTAATTCCTGTAAAGATTGATGCCGAGAAAGATGCGACAGATGTTGTTGAAAAAGGAGATGTAGCTTACTGGCCTGAGGGATGCTGCTTCTGCATATTTTTCGGCAAGACTCCAAATTCAACAGAAACCGAGATAAAAGCCGCTTCAAAAGTAAATATCTTCGGGAAGATAATAGGAGATATATCAATATTGAAAATGGCAAAGAACGGCGACCTGGTAATTGTGGAGAAAGGATGAAAAAACAGCTGTCTTCAATTGATCTGCATTTTCTAGCCAAAGAATTTGGGCAGTTAAAAGACACCAGAATAGACAAGATTTACCAGCCTGAGCAGAATTTGATTGTATTCAGCCTTCATAAGGCAAGTTCTGGCAAAAGGATTTTGGTGATTAATATAGGGCAAAGCATCTTCATTGCCGAAGAGAAGGAGGATTTTGGAGAGACGCTTGGATTTGGGATGTTTCTGAGAAAGCATCTTGACGGATTTTTTTTAACCGGCATTGAGCAGTTAAAGCCGGAGAGAATACTAAAATTTACCTTCAAGGCCAAGGAAGAGGAAAAATACCTTTATATTGAATTCTTCGGAAAGGGAAATGCAATACTCTGCAATGAGAATAATGTCATCCTTAATGCCCTTGAGCATCACGATTTCAGGGAAAGGTCCGTTAAGCCAAAGCTGAAGTATGTTTATCCCATCATGAGCTATAATCTGTTTGACCTTAAGGAAAATGACTCAATCAATTTATTCAAAAATTCAAAAAAAGAAAGCGTAATAGTATCTTTGGCTACGGAGCTTGGATTGGGTGGCCTGTACTCTGAAGAAGTTTGTTTATTAGGCAATGTCGATAAAAATACAAATCCCGCAAACATTGATGAAAAACAGATGCATTCTATACTCAATTCAATAAAGAAAATAATAAGCCACGATATTGAAGCCAAAGCTGTTATTGAAAATGTAAATGTTATAGATTTTATCCCTTTTGATTTTGTGTTTTATTCAGACAAGAGATACGAGAAAAAGGGCTTTGACAGCTTTAATTCAGCAGTTGCCTATTTCTATTCCCAGTTTAAGGAAGTGAAGGAAACAGAATACGACAGGAAACTGAAGTCCTTGCAGCACATAATAGGGCAGCAGAAGCTTACAATAGAAGAGATGAAGAAAGAGGAGAAAGAATCAAGGGAAAAGGGTGAAGCAATCTACCACAACTACCAGATGATTAAGGAAGTTCTTGAAGAGCTTAATAAAGCATCTAAGAAATATTCTTGGAAAGAGATAAAGGAGAAGCTCAAAGGGCATAAAACAATCAAAGAGGTTAATGAAAAAGAGAGGAAGGTTGTGGTGGAGGTTTAGGAAAAGTTCACATAACACCATTATGGAGAACTTTTACTTTATTTTCCCACACGAAAACCACCGCAACATTTTTAAACCGGGTTTTCTTCCCTCTGGCTTGGACGGCCATAGGGGCTTGGTTCTACCCGATCCCATTGAACTTTGGTGAATAACCAAATTCGGGGAACCCGAACTCGGATTGGCTTAAGAAAACTTGGGCCACGAGAGAGTCAAACAAGCCTCCGTTTCTGCGTGTAGGTGTTCTATTTGCTCATAGCATGAAAATATCAGTCATTGGGGTGGGCTATGTCGGGTTGGCGACAGCGGCAGTTCTTGCGGAATTGGGAAATGATGTTATAGCCGCAGATATAGACAAAAAAAAGATTGAGGGCCTGAACAGCGGAATAATGCCTATATTCGAGCCGGGGCTCAGGGAGCTGGTTGCAAGAAACATCAGGGAAAACAGGCTGAGATTTACGCATGACAACAGGGAAGTCATAAGGCACGGCGAAATCATCTTTATCTGCGTAGGAACGCCTCCAAAAGAAAACTGGGAGACCGAGCTGAAGTATGTCAAAAATGTGGCCATGGAAATAGCGCATCACATGGATTCATACAAGGTCATTGTCCATAAAAGCACGGTGCCTGTTGAGACAGGGGACAATGTCAGGAAGGTAATCAGGGACAATATAAAAAAATCCGTTGATTTTGACGTTGTGAGCAATCCCGAGTTTTTAAGGGAAGGCTCTGCGATAAAAGACACGCTTGAGCCTGATAGGGTAGTCATTGGGTCTGACAGCCAAAGAGCCATAGATATGATGAAAAAGCTTTACGATCCCCTCAAGGCTCCGCTGATTATTACTGACATAAGAAGCGCAGAGCTCATAAAGCACGCGTCCAACGCATTTTTGGCGACAAAAATATCATTCATCAACTCAGTGGCGCGGATATGCGACATGTCTGGCGCCGATGTTGAAAAGATTGCGGAAGGTATGGGGCATGACAAAAGGATAGGGAAAGAGTTCCTGAATGCTGGCATAGGCTATGGAGGATCGTGCTTCCCAAAAGACTCCCAGGCATTCATAAAGATAGCGGAGTCATACGGCTATGATTACAAGCTGCTCAAGGCAACAAATGAGATAAATGAAGAGCAGAAAGAATACTTTGTAAAAAAAATTAAAGATGCATTGAATAATCTAAATGACAAGAGAATCGGAGTGCTGGGCCTTTCATTCAAGCCGAACACAGACGACATGAGGTTTGCTCCTTCAATATACATAATAAATGAGCTGCAGAAGGGAGGGGCAAAAATAAAAGCCTATGACCCGGAAGCAATGGAAAAGGCAAAGCAGGTTTTCAACAGCATAGAATACTGCAGGGACCCTTACGAAGCTGCAAAAGACGCAGACGCATTAATAATCCTGACTGAATGGAGCGAGTTCAGGGAATTGGACATGGAAAAAATAAAAAAAATGATGAATCACAGCCTGATAATAGACGGCAGGAACATCTACAATCCTGAAAATATGAAAAAGCTCGGCTTCCATTACATAAGCATAGGCAGAAAGGAAGTGGTTTAGGTGCATGCAATAATCCTTGCGGCAGGCTACGCGACAAGGCTGCACCCTTTGACAAAAGACAAGCCAAAGCCATTGCTGGATGTGGCAGGCAGGCCCATAATCGAGCATATAATTGAAAAGCTGGGGCAGATAAGCGATGTAGGCAAAATACTCATAGTGACAAATGAAAGATTTGAAAGGAATTTCAGGGAATGGCTTGAAAATTTTGACGCAAAAAAGCCTATAGAAATCATAAATGACGGGACGTCGAGCAATGACGACAGATTAGGGGCTTTAGGGGACATCCATTTTGCAATAGCCAGCAAGGAAATAGACGATGACATCATAGCCATAGCCGGCGACAATCTTTTTGAGCTGTCATTGACTGACGTGCACAATTTCTTCAGGAAGAAAAAATCAAATGTAATTGTGCTTCATGACGTAAAGGACTTTGAGCTTGCAAGGCA
>JACPMV010000049.1 GCA_016185845.1 Candidatus Woesearchaeota archaeon
AAACATCTGTTATCTTGTCTATTCTTGAAAAGCCGCCGTAGTATCTTAGGTAATGCAAGGTCCAGAAATAGGGCTCTTCAATCGAGATATTGTAGCCTTCATAGTGAAGCCTGTATCTTCTTGACGGCGCAGGATAGCCCGTCTTTATCTTTGAGCCTCTAAACTCCTCGCTTTCCTCAATCTTCTCAAATCCAAATTTCTTAAGATCAGCTTCTGTCAGCGGCATTTGAACCTCTTTTTTTGCTTATTGTCATAAAACATGGGTTTATTAAGCTTATTATCCGATATTTATTTCAGCTCACTCAAATATTCTCAGCTCATCGTCTTCTGTTTTCCTGTATCTAGGCTTTCTTTCATTCAAATTTAGCTCAATGACATCATTTGTCCTGAGCATCTCTTCCACTTCCCGCTTGTTTTTTCCCAGTATATCTGCCAAGTCTTCAATTTTCAATTGCCCTCACCTTTTTTCTGTTTTTTTAAGATCTTCAGAATGAACCCCTCGTCATGCTTCTTGAACTCAAGCTCCATGCCCTTCTTCAGGCCTTCATACTCTGCAAGAAGCTTGGGAACAGTAATTACCAGTTGTCCGGAAGGAAGCTTTTGTATCTTGACCATTTGACTCCTAAATAATAGTATTTTTAATAGCTTTTATTATATATTTAAAGATAATATTTAGAATATTTTAAATAATAGTATTTAAAGGTTGCGGTTTTGGGTTTATTTAGCCTAATAACTATAGAAAAATAATTTTAAACTCTAGGCAGAAATCTTCCCTATCTCCCCGACCATATCACTTGCCAGGTAAGTAAACCCTTTCTTCTTTTTCAAAAGAATGTCGCCGATTTTCTTGTTGAAGTAGGACGCATTTATTGCGCTTTGCAAAATATCCTTTGACTGGGCAAGGAATCCGGCGCATAATCCGGCCAAAACATCGCCTGTGCCTCCCTTTGTCATTCCGGCATTCCCGCCTCTCACGTAAAAAATATTGTTTTTTGAGATTATAGCATCAATGTTGCCTTTCAATAAAATTATATTATTCCTATCAAGAAATTTTTGAGTTATTTTTTTTATTAAATTCGATTTTATCGTAATGCCTTTTTCGTTATTGATTTTATTGAGTATTGTTTTGTTTATTTTTGAATTTGCAAGGAAATATTCCAGCTCTTTTGCATGAGGAGTTATTATTGAATTTTCGCAGTTCTGCATAGAAATGGATTTGATGGCATCAGCATCTATAACTTTGAATTTTTTTATTTCCTTTACTGCCTTTTTGCAGAATTTTTTTGTTTCATTGTTCAGTCCGATGCCGTTGCCAATCAATAAAACATCAAATTTTTCCATCTCTTTTTTAACTGAACTGAAATGAGACAGTCTGAAATAATCTCCTTTAATTTTCATTGTAACCAAATCAGGAGAATAAGCGTTTACAGCCCAAGCAACTTTTTCAGGTGCAATAATCTTAACCAAATCGCAGCCGCTTCTTAATGCAGCAATCCCTGCAAGAGCTATTGCGCCAGCATAATCCTTTGAGCCGCCTACAGCAAGAACATAGCCGTTGTCGCCTTTGCGGCTGTCCTTTCTTCGTTCAGGAATTTTAACGTCTTTTTTTGTTACGAACTTCATCTTGGCAGCCCTATATCGGCAACAACAGCCTTTTCTTCAAGTTTTTCCAGCCCTTTTTTCATGTCGTGGAATGTCACAATCAAGTCTGCATTAATGCACTTGTCAACAATCTCGCCTGTGTCAGGATCAAGCCCGGTCGGAATGTCAACCGAAACTTTATATGCTTTTGAATTATTCATTTCATCAATCACAGCAGAAATCTCCCGGTTAAGCCTGCCCTTTATTCCTATTCCAAGTATCGCATCAATGATTATATCATAATTGTCAAAATCAACATCCTCGTCAGTTAAAAATTGTATTTTTTCATTGGATTCTATCCTCTTGAAATTTGCCTTTGCCTCTTTCCTCATCTTGCTTTCGTCGCCTAGGAAAAGAATATCCGTTTCCGCTTCGTCGCACAGGTGCCTGGCAGCAACAAAGCCGTCTCCGCCGTTATTTCCGTGGTAGCAGACAACAAGAATTTTCCTGTCCTTGAGGTCAAATCTCTGCTTTATTGCCAGATAGACAGCCTTGCCTGCATTCTCCATCAATACGCTTTTAGGAATGGCGCTTTTCTCTTCCAACTTCCTCATTTCCTGTGATGAAATCATCATACTATTAGCTAAGGAAAGGCTTGATTTTTTCTATTGCGTCAATGTTGCCGTCAAACCTGCTTATCAAACCTTCCTTTTCTTTTTCAGTTAAGTACCCAACATTAACCAAAAAATCAGTGAAATCAACTTTCTCCGAATTATTTATTCTCTTTAGCAAAAACTCATAAGGGTAAGTTATAGCCGGCTTTATTATTTTTTTCCTTATCAAGTCCACTATCGCCCTGTTTGCCCATTCTATAATGACGTCATTCTGCACTGCATTTATGAAAGAGCCGTCTGGAAAAGCCTCATTTAAAAATTTTACCATTCTGCCAAATTCATCAGGAACTTCTGGAAGTATGTGCTCCATCGCTCCGCATTCGCCGAAAAGGCTTTCTTTCAGAATCATCCCTTCCTGCTGAATGAAAGGTCCCCTGTTGAATGGAAACAACCTGCAGACATAAGCTCTCTTTGTGTGATAGATTGAGCACTTATTATTTTTAAGAAAAGGGCAGGCATCTGTCTCGCCGTCCATAAAATAAGTAAGGATTATTGCCTTGCCTGAATTTAAGTCCATTATTGCCCTCAATGGATTTATTCTTGCATCGACATCTGCGTCATTCTGCCATTCCGTGAATCTCTTCGCTTCCCAGTCCCACAATGGAAAAGTCATCTGCTCGGCTGGAACTAATTGCACAACAGGCAGCTTTCCAAAAGCATGCTCTTTTATGAATTCCCTGTCTTCTTTCGGGATTATTCCACGGATATGGCTGCAGCAGCTTCCGCAGGCATTGCAACTAAATTTCGGGGTTTCTGAGTTGATTGGGATGAACATTTTTATTTTAATATTATTTTTTCCATTATTATGGCAGAGTTAAGCTTTGCTCTCCATTTTTTTGGCGGAATATACTCCTTGACAGAAATAAATCCTGCCTTTTTATAATACCTATTCAAAAATTTGTTTGATTTCATTATGTCCAATTTCAGTTTTTTAATGTTATCGGATTTGAGTAATATCTCAATTTTCTGCAGCATCTTTTTCCCGATTTCCTTTCCTTTAAATTTTCTCGGCACGGCAAGCCTGCAAATGTACATCACATTTTTGTCGTATCTCCTTAAATTTCGAGGGTAATACACGGGCGGTTTTCTTGACAATGTAGCAACTCCATTAATTATTTTTCCTTTAGTGAAAAAATAGACATTTCCACTGATAATTTCTTGCTTATATAATTTCTTGGGATATGGGGGATTCCACTGCTTTATACCTTTTGATTTAAGCCATTTAGAGCATTCAAGAATTATACCATAAGCCCTATTAAAATCTTTTAATTTTGCTTTTACAAGTTTATAATTATTTTTGTTTGCCAATTTTAAATTTGCTATTATTTCCTCACACTAAACCCGCCGCTTGGCAGCGCCCTTATTATCTCGTCCAGTAACCCTCCTATTTTGTACTGGATGCGCTTTGCAACAGAGCTTGCCTTTTCAGTCCCCTGCTCCAGAACCACATACTTTTCGCAGTGAGTTTTGACCGCCTCTATTGGGCCTGACATGACCTGCTGCTGTTTTGTCATTCCGACAGCCAGGTTAACTTTGTTGTCAATATAATTTGTCTTGCCGTAAATCATGAAGGCGCCTTTTCCCATGTACTCTCCTGACTGGGTTTTCTTGCTTACTTGGTCGGGATTCACGTAAAACACAGAAGATGTCTGCAATCCGTTTTTCCACGCCCTGCTGAAAGTGCATGTTGCGTCAGCTGCTTCATGCCTTGTTTTTTCCCCGATACTCTTATTTTCGCTTTTCACGACAAAAAAAGGCGAGCCTGCCATGTCGGTATGCAGCACAATGTCATTTGAGTCAGTATGCTTTTTTATCACAATCTCGTTTGAAGTCGCGTCCCTTCCCCCCACTATAAGAAATCCCTCGGAGCTTATGAACCACCTGAACTTTTCATACCATTCCGGCTTTCTTTCCTTCAGGCTTTTTTCCTTTGATTTCTCAATAGTTAGCTTCTCTTTCCTTGCTTCCAGCTCATTCAGCTTTCTCAGGCTTTGGCGCAATGCTATTTCAGCGCCTTCTATCTTTTTCTTTGTTCTCTTGGCTTTTTCAAAATAGGCTGCTGCATTCTGGTCGATGCTCTTGGTTATATCCAAAACAAGCTTTGTCATATTCAGTTCTACCCTATCAAGCAAATCCTGTTGTATTTATATTTATCCCATCAGTAATATTTATATAAGCAAGTCATAAAGAATACTGCAATGATTAAAAAAGCCAGGGAGTTGATTGAAAAGCTTGAACTGGGCTTCATAGAGCTATTCATTGGATTCTTCATGCTCATCGGGCTTGTCGGCTATTTCGGCTCTCTGCCTGCAGACTGGGACTGGATCGACCATACTGTGGCGTTTATAATGTTCACTTATTTTTTCTATATTCTTGACATAACTTCCATCATTTTTGGAAAAAAAAGCAAGATTGCAAATTTAATTATACCAATATCTTACCTGTCAATATTTTTCAAGGACATAATTGCTTATACCGGCGCAGGCGCATTCAATTTTACTTTTTTAAAATTCATCAATCCCGTTTATATTTTTCTTGCGGAAAACCTCTTTCTGGTAACATCCATCAGCATATACCTTGGGCTTTTGGGGCTGGCAATATCTGCAGCCTATATCTCAAGAAATATTGAAATCAGCCATCCAAGCCTGCTCTACGCAGTTTACAAAAAGCCGCTTGAAAGAAAAATACCAAAATTTTTGATTTCATTCCTGCTGCTCCTTGCATTTTACTACCTTATCTACAATCCCATACTTGAATGGCTGGAGTTCGTGCTTGATGACCCGATAATAGTTGTCGGAACGGTCTATTACATCACCAAGATTGCAAGGCACCACAAAAAATTCCATGAAAGCCATGCAATCTCAAAAATAGGCGACATTGTCTGGACATGGTATGGGAAGTTTATATCCCTGTTCCACTACAGGAAAACCCTGCCGTTGGCAATAAGCGGATTGCTTATTCTTCATGGAATCTCGGACATAGGGGTATTTGCGTATTCTCTGATTTTTGGCGGCAAAAGCCTTTATCTTGATTTCCTTGACAGCGGCCATGCCACTTTTTTTAGGCTTTTCATAAATGACGCAGCCAACAGCAGCCCCGCAACATCTATATTTTTATCAGCCGCTTATTTTTTTAACGCATTGTCGCTGCTTATTCTTTTCCTGATACCAATTATTGTTTGGATAAGGATGTTTTCTCAAAAGGGGCTTCATCTGAACAGGATTTATCTTTTTTTTATTTATGCCTCTGTATTGATGTACATATCGTTGCCTGGATATTCCATCAGCAGGATTTCCAGTTCAGACGTCATAGGGGCTGACATAAATTCCCGCTCAATTTTGGGCATCCAGTCAGTTTTGCGCTTATATTTTCCCGAACGCGAAACCCTGGTGGCTTTTGCTGTGCTGCTGTCTTTGGCGCTTGGGCTTATTGTTTATTTGCTTAGCCTGAATCACAGGGTGAAAAAAGAAGCATATGCCCTGGCAATAGTGCTGGGGCTTGCATTTTATGCAGCATACTTCTATAACTTTTTTATAAGCCTGATTGGATATCTATTCGATACCATTTCGGCGATGACGAACTCCGGCAATTTGATTTTAGCCGCTTTATTTATGATATTTGCGGTTTTTTCGATATTATTTTATATTGGCGGCTACCTGGTTTTTCTTTACGAGATTATAATGGAGTATCATAGGAGAAAATGGTCTGAGCCCATTGATGAAGAGCTCGTTTATGCAATCGGCAGTCTACGAAGGATAAAAAGAAGGATGATCAGAAAATGAGGCAGGAAAAAAAAGGGGAGATATACTCTTCAGTTATAAAATATATCCTTATGGCATTTTTTTCACTTGTTGTGCTGGTTGCCGGATTCAAAGGCGTGACTTTCATAAGGGACAGGGCGTGCAATGCGGAGCTTGCTAACTTCGAGATAGAGCTGTCAGGCATTGACAAGGAGCTGAGGTTCGGCGCCAAAGAGCAGAAGGATTTCAGGATTCCCTGCAAGACCAGCCAGATATATTTTTTTGACCTTGGAAAGAAAATAAATCCTAATGATTTTAACAGCCTCCCGCTTATTAAAAATGCCATTGCGACAAACAGCAGCAAGAACGTTTTCATTGTTGACAGGGGCAAGGTAAAGAAATCATTTTATGCCGGAAACATCGAGGCAATCTACCCCTATTACATGTGCCTGAAGCCGAAATTTGACAGAGTTTCCTTTTTTGCAGAAGGAAAAGGCCAGTCTGCATTATTGACCGGCGCATGCGGGCAGCCTGACTGCACATTAATTCCGATAAACATTACGGAAACCGAGGCCCAAAGAATAATCCAGGAAGCAGTCTATTCCCAGCTCGGCTGCGACAAGTGCAAATACGACTACGCTTTGGAAAACATAAAGTCAACAAAGCAAAAAGTGGAGCTGTTCAGGAGATTCATAATATGCAACGGCATAACCAAAGTTGAAATAATGATAAGGCCTGAGAAAGGCGCCAAAGTGGAGAATTTCAGGTATTATGAATATATTCCGAAAGAATGCATTGACGACTTAAGCAGTTATATCCGGGAATTGGAGCTTGAAGATAATGTCATAGTCCAGGAAAATGACCCCCTTATAGTCTGGCATTTTGACGAGATAGAAGAGGAAACTGTGCTGAGCTACGAGCTTGCCAAGGAATTTGGAGAATCCTGCAAAAAAATAATTGAAGGGCTTGGAGTCATGCAGACGATACAGGGTGCTGTTCCGCCTCCCCCTTTTTGCGGAGATGGTGCCTGCAACGGACTGGAAACATGCTCGACTTGCCCAGATGATTGCGTTTGCCTCGTACAGCCTCAACAACCGGCAATTCCGCCAGCAGCACAACCAGCGCCTGCGCCTACCCTACCTGCCCAGTGCCAAGGAGGCATACCGCTTGGCTGCGATCCAGTAATACAGCCCCGAAAATGTGTCGCTCTTGGAAATAACCAATATGAATTTGTAAATGCCTGCCTGGAATGCGGATGCCCTTCCGGCTGGAACTGCGAGGGAAACGGAAACTGCGGAGCCCCTGCAACTTCAAATCAGTGCTCTGACGGAACTTTAAGGGGAGACTGCTCTAACACTAAGCCCCTTGAATGCAGGAGCAATCTTGTTCTTTCGCCAAATGCCGGAAGATGCGGCTGCCCAAGCGGAGAAAGGCGAGAAGATGACGACTGCGTTCCGGATGTCCAGGCACAGCCAAATCAGCCGCAACCTAGTCCGGCGCCATGCACACCTCCTGGCTCTCTTGTGTGCCATGCTGGGTATCAAATCAAATATTATTCACCATGCGAAAATAAAGACGAGCCGAGGTTTGATTGCAATGATATAACCTGTTTGGGATATGATAACTTATATGATAAAGAATGCAGGACTAACAATGGTGCTGTCGAATGTTGTTGTGTAGGGACATGGACCGGCATACCCTGGAAATGCTATCCGCCGGGCGAGACGGGACAAAGACAAACTGGAGAGGATGAAGATAAGGAGGCTAGATTGAGTGCGAGTGGCTCGATAACAAACACTCAAAGTGCATCGAATGAAAATACAAGATATAATTGGCAGGCAACAATAACAGAATCTAATGGTGTGGGAGTTTCAATTACAAGCTTCAGGTCGTGTCTTAATGCAGGCTGCCAAAATTTCAATCTGAATTTTAATGTTCCAGCAGGAGGTTCAGTAACAAGAACCAACTTTGTTGAAACTAAAGCTCCGAACACTTTCAGAGGAACTTATTCTGGCACAGACGATAATAGGAATCCAAAAAGTGTAGAGTTTACAATAGAAATAAATTAAAATAAAAAATAAGAGGATTAACCTCCTCCGTGTACATCTCCGCCTTTATTCCCGCCGCCAGCAGTTGCCGCGACTATCCCGATAACTGCCGCTGCTGCAAGGCCGCCTATTACGATATATCTAAGGGTATGGCTCTCATCATTGCTTCCATTACCGCCGTTGTTTTGTCCGGGCATTGTGACCTTGAAAATCGGCTTACCCAATTGCTTCATGTATTCCCTGCCCCTTTCACTGTCGTCAATCTCGACTTTAACGCCGTATTCTTTTGCCATATCCATTATTTTTTTGCTGTCCTGGCTTGCCCAGTATCCGACGTTTGGAGCGCCGCTAGGAAGATAAGGCGATGTAGTATTCCCAATATTAATGCCGGGCACGTTTGCCATTGACTCAAGGTTTCTTGTAGTTGTAGCTGTTGCCGCTGTTGGTGCAATCAGTGAAGCTATTGTAGCCGCAGCTGTAGTGCTCTTCAATGCCCTTCTAGAACCATAATTAGCACCCGAAGGTGTATATCCATTACCACTCAAATTCATTGCAATAGGTTTGTATGCCATTTTCACCCCTCCGTGAAATCATTGTTTTATAGGTATATAGGCGAACTAGTATTTAAATCTTTCGTTTTTGTTGTCACTGAATAGTGAAATTTACGGAACCCAAGCCAGACATTAAGGAAATAAAAAACCCAAAAAATAGCAATATTTATATAGTAATTGTGAGTTTCTATATAGTAACTTGGAGTTACTATGCTGTCATTAACTGAAAAGGAAAGGGAAATTATTTTGATTTTGTTCAAGGATTTTGCCGCTTACTATAATGCAAATTCCATAAGCAAGATGCTGAAAATAAGCCATGTCGGGGCGCAAAAGATATTCAAGAGGCTTCTTAAAGAAAACTTAGTCAAAGACCAGCGGATAGGGAAGTCGATAATATACAGGCTGAAACTGGAAGACGACTATGTGTGCAGGCTGATATCATTTTTGTTGGCGGACGAGGCAAACAGCAGATTTAAGAGATGGAAAGAAGAATTTAAGGAATTGTTCAAGGAGGGAAGGATTATAATGCTGTTCGGCTCTGCAGCTAAAAACTATGAAGCAGCAAGGGATATTGACATATTGCTTGTAATAGGCAAGAAAGATTATAAGGAAGTAAAGAAAATCATGAATGAAAAGCAG
>JACPMV010000047.1 GCA_016185845.1 Candidatus Woesearchaeota archaeon
CCTGCTCCGATAATTGAGATTTTCATTTTTAATTAAAATTATATTTTTGTTTTGAAAGTTTTGCAATCTCTTTCATTATTTTTGTTGTTATTTCCCTTAATAATCTTTTTGTGACTGGCTTTTTATAATACTCATTGAAATACATTGGCTTTCCTATATTCATCGTTGCTTTTTTAAGCTTTGGGATGTATTTTCCTTTCGGCAATATTTCAAACGTGCCTATCAGGCCTACTGGAACTACAGGCACTTTGGCTTTTAAAGCCAGCTGCGCGGCCCCTGTCTTGCCTTTCATCAATTTTCCAGTTTGGCTTCTTGTTCCCTCAGGATGTATTGCGATAATTTTGCCATGTTTTAGTGCCTTGACTGCCCATCGCAAAGCTTCTTTTCCGCCCTTTTCCCTGTCAATAGGGATTGCGCCTGCATAAGTATGCCATGCCGCTTTTAATGGGTTGTCAAAATGCTCCTTCTTTGAGAGAAAATGCACTTTTTGGTCGGTATGCTTGACAAAAGTGCATACGATTATCAGATGATCCATATAGCTTGAATGGTTTGCTGCTATAATAAAAGGCCCTTTTTTTGGGGCATTCTCCAGCCCGTTCACTTTTCTTATCCAAAGATTTGCTATCGGCGGTATTATTTTTTTTCCTATTGGGTATGTCATTTTAGTGATTGTATTTTTGCCCTGTTAATTTTGCAATCTCTTTCATTATGCTTCTTGTTACTTCTTCCAAAATCTTTTTGGTTGGCTTTTTATTATAATGCCTGTCAAAATGCATTAATTTTCCTATTCTTACTTCGCATCTTGCAAGCCTTGGAAAGAACTTTCCTTTCGGAAGCACTTTGTTTGCCCCTATGATGCCGCAGGGCAGCACAGGGAATTTTGACTTCAAAGCAAGCCTTGCGATTCCCACATGCCCTCTTAAAAGATTTCCGTCATTTCTTTTTCCTTCTGGAAATATCATCACGGGCTCTTTTTTCTTCAGATAATTTATTGTAAGGTTTATAGCAGCCTTGTTTTTTTCTTTTGCATTCTCTTCTTTTGCAACATGCATTGGGATGCCTCCCCACAGGTCAAGGAAGAATCTTGAAAATGGGTTCTTCCAGAAGGAAGCGTTGACCCAGGCATGCATCTTTTTGTTTATTTTTGGCACTATGATTATTGGCAGGAGGAAATCATCAAAATAGCTTGAATGGTTTGCCGCCACTATAAATGTTTCATCATGATGTATGTTAGCTATGCCTTCAACTTTTCTAACCCACAGCCTGTAAATAGGCGGGATTATCAGCTTAGATATTGGATAAGCCATATGTTAAAATATTAAAGATAGGGTTAAAAATGTTTTGGTGGCAAAAGAAAAAAGAAATAAAAAAGACGCTTACTCAACGTCCTTTATTCCGGATTCATCGACATAGAAGCCGCATTCAGCTTCCGGCATATTAGGCGAATCTATCAGTTTTGCAACTCTTGTGCCCTTCTTGCCTTTTCTCAGGTAAACCCTGAATGTTGATGCGTGCGCAACAATATGGCCTCCTATGGCCTGAGTAGGGTCGCCGAAGAACATGTCGGGCTTTGCCATGACCTGGTTGGTTACGTAAACGCACAGGTTGTGGGTGTCTGCAAGCTTAAGCAAGATGTGCATGTGCTTGTTTATCTTTTGCTGCCTGTCTGCCAAGGTTCCTCTTCCAATGAACTCTGCCCTGAAATGAGCAGTCAAAGAGTCTATAACAACGAGCTTGACATTAAGCCCCTGCTTTTTGATAAGGTCTTCTACTTTTTCTGCCAAGAGCATCTGGTGGTCTGAGTTGTATGCCCTTGCCACTTTTATGTTTTTCAGCGCTTCATCAGGATCCATGCCTGCGCCTTTTGCCAACTGTATTATTCTCTCCGGCCTGAAAGTATTTTCAGTGTCTATGTAGACTGAAACTGCATTTGGCTCTATTGTCTGCGCCCTTACAGCCAAAGTATGGCCAATCTGCGTCTTTCCTGAGCCGAATTCTCCAAAACATTCTACAATCGCTCCTGTCTCGAATCCTCCGCCCAGCAGATTGTCTAATGCATTGCTGCCTGTCTTTAGCTTCTGGATTTTTTCCCTTCGCTTCAACAGCTCTTCTCCTGACTCAAAGCCCATCTCCAAAGAAGATCTTGCTATTGCTATCAGTTTCTTTGCAACAGCATCTCCCATGCCTGTTGCTTCTATCAGCTCTGCCGGAGAGGCTACTGCAATGCTCATCAGGTCAGTGTAGCCTACTGCCATCAGCTTTTCTGCTGTGGCTGCTCCCACACCAGGAAGGTCATATATCGTAACTTCCTTCTTTTCTTCTTTTGTTTCTTTCATTCTTTTTCTTCTTGAGTTTGTTTCAACTTCCTGTATTAATTCCTGTTCCATGTATAATCACCTTTGTTTTTTATATCTTTTGGAAGAAGTCAAATGACTTCTTCTATTATGTCTTCATCGACATAGTCCGGAGCATTTGCTTCCTGCTCCCTGATGACCAAGTACTCAAATGCTTTATTAAGCACTAGAGATGCTCTTGGCAGGTCATTAACCCTCAAAGAATTAGCTGTCTGCCAGACTCCGTTCTTGTCTTTGTATCTTCTCTGCAAGGAAACAGTTCTGTAAGCTACTGCTTCTCCGCTTCTGCCTTTTCCCTGGTTTTGCCAGACTGTGGCAGTTATAACTCCTGTGCTGAATTTCTTTTCAGGCACGTTTCTAGTAATGTCTCCTTCATTATGAAAAAAAAGGTTGCTAGGCGGATTTACGCCATTAACCTTATTTTTCCAGAGACTGGGTAAAACCATCTTGTGATGATTTCAATAGATATAGGGTAGAGTTAGTATATATATCTTAGGCGCGAATGTCCAGTGTCCAGTGGTACTTGGATATATAGGTTGGAGAAGATAGGTTTATAAAGAAATTAATAACTATGTTAAATTATGGAGAATCTAAAAGTATTAAATGACCCAAACACTGTTGCAGGACGATTACATGGTTTTTTTAGAAGACATTATGGGATTACCAAGGTTGATTATATTTATGATTTCATTAAAAAAATCGATGAAAATCCAAATATTTCTAACCACAAAAAAGAGTATCTTAGAGTCAAACTAGTTTCTTGTAGATATAAATTATGTGCATTAATGTATCATGAAAGGAATATCAGATATACAGAGAAAAAATATAAAAAAGCGTTGATTAGTATTTCCAGACAATTAATAAAAGGAAAAGGAACTTTTGCAACCAACGCTCCTGAGATTATGTTCGAATTTGAAGCTTATTTACTCCAATGTAAAGCCTTTTTGGATATTTTTTCACAACTATTAGGAAGTTTTTCTGAACATAATCCTAGTAATATGAAAAAACTAAAAAAGATTTTACTATTAAGAAAAGACCCCCTAGCTCAAGATTTGTTAAGATTAATAAGGAAAAATACTTGGTTGATTGATTTTGATTCTTCTGAGAGTCTTATCAAAACCAAAAGGGACATAGTTGCTCACTATTCAAATCTAGAACTTTCCGCCATCAATATTCAAAGATTGGATATTAAAAAATTTAATACAATAAGAACCAAAGTTGAAGATAAATATGTTATTGATTATATCTGGAGCATAAATACAAAAATGAGAAGATTTGTGCGTGAGGCACTTAAGATTATTGAGAGCAAAAGTTTGTAATTTAACTGCCCTCTGCAATCTCTTCCTATCTTCTTGGCTGATTTTTCAGTAAAATTTATATCCTCCAATAGTAATTGAATATGTTATGAAAGTCCTTTTCATCTGCAACCAGAACGAGAACAGGAGCAAGACAGCAGAAGAGCTTTTCAAGGCCAAATTCGAGACCAAATCAGCCGGATTGTATAATGAGAAGCCGCTCACAGAAAAGCAGCTTGGATGGGCTGATGTGGTAGTAGTTATGGAAGACAGGCAAAGGTCAGAAATAGCAAAAAGATTCCCTAAAGTTTACATGCAGAAGCGCATACTTTCCCTGGATATTCCCGATGTTTACTATCGCGGCCAGCCTGAGCTTGTTAATATGCTAAAGTCAAAGATGAAAGGGCTAGCTTAGCCATTCTTCAAGCTGTTTTAACGCTTCTTCTTTTGTGTCAAACATTTTTGTCTCAGCTACATGCATTTCAGGCATTCTTCTTGTAACCTTGTACTTTTTCTTGCCATTCTTTTTCAGCTCTATTATTGAGACTTCCCATTTTGTATTTGTAATTTATATCACCCTTTTTTCCAACATTGTAGAATTCCTCCTTTAAATATTTCACCAAAAGATTTCCGGTGGTCAAACCCTAACCATAACCTCAATCTTATCAAACTCAACAACGGGGACTACCCTTTGCCTTCCGTTGCTGGATTTCCTTAATTCAACAAAGTCATTTTCCTTCAGAACCTTAAGATCGGTATTTACGCTTTTCAGGTCCCTGTTCAGGAGTTTTGAAAGCTCGTAGATTGAATTGGGCTTCTTGTGCCTTATCACGGAAATCAGCTCAAGCCTTCTTTTAGTTAAAACATTCCGCAGCCCTTCAATGCTTTCAAATGATACTCCTGCATGCTCTTCCTGTTTTTCCCCACTTCTGGATTTTGCCAATGCAGAGGCAAACTGCCTAAGGACTTCTTTTGTTGGAATAATATTTAATTTTTTTATCATTGTACCTCTCATTTATTTGTTATCCTCTTTCTTTTCTCAGGCTCTTTGAGGTAATTGTCCCTGCTGACGACTTTCTGCCCGCTCTTTCTTTCAAGTTCCTTTCTTGCAATGCCTGCAACTAAGCCTCCTTCCCTTGCAGCCATTTTATTCTGGCCGAAGCCTTTTGCATCCTTATTTCTTGCTATTCTAGTGGTAGATGCTTCTCCAAGCATTGTAAATATCAATTCAAGGTCATTCATGTGGTCTCTTAAGTTTTCTTTTGTAAGGCTTTTGAATTTATGGTATTTTTTGGGAGTCATTCCAAAGGTAGCCTTTGAAATCTCAGAAGTAAGTATTGCAAATTCTTTTCCTTCCTTTACTCCTCTATTTTTCCATTCATTGGTCAGTTCATCCCTTACTGTAATGCCCCTCATCCTCTTCTCAATCCAGTCATCTGAGTACCCTTTTGCCTTGTAAGTCTCTCTCATTCTTTTCTGTGACAATTCGGGGTTTTCTATCTCTTTAATCCTATCATATCCTACTTTTGCCAGCCATAGCTTGAAAGGCTCTGCCTTTGGAGAAGGGATTGACTGGATTATTCTGAACATGGTCTCGGCAGAAGCGCAGTCAGTCTCATAGTATTTGCCGTCAGGTGCAATTAGCTTCAGTTGGTTACATTTTGTAACCACCTCGCTTTTTTCTTCCCCTAGCCGATGCTTCAGCACTTTCCAATAATTCCTGGGGTCTTCGCTTTCGGCCAAAACTCCGACTACATCAACTACTGAGAAATACCACCCATTATTGTGCCAAACCCTCCTTATCTTCTTGTCCTGAAACACGACTAAATAATTTTTTTCATCCATTTTGAGTTTTAGATGATTAATTTCCTTATAAAGCTTGTGTCAGCAAATGTCCAGTGCTCAAAGGCCAAAGAAAACATTATAACTCATATTTGGCAAACCACCAACATTTATATATCCAACATGATTTTATAGGTATACGGAGGCAGGATATTATGGCTTATTTTGATACAAAATACAAAGATAATCTGTATGTGGTTTTTCGCATAGGTGTCGGAGCATTATTCCTGATGCTGGGAATCCAAAAATTGTTTGGGTTGTGGAACATGCCTGGCGGGGCTGCTGTATTTGGAACATTGGTATGGTACGCCGGCATATTTGAATTAATGATTGGATTATCTTTAGTGACTGGAGTACTTGTAAGGCTTGCATCTGCCTTTGGGATTATCATGATGATTGTAGCATATTATCTTGGACATGTTCCGTTAGGCGGATGGAATCCAACAGTCAATATGGGAATGCCTGCTCTTGTGTTCATGCTTGCATTCATCGTAACTTTGGCATATGGCGCAAAGAAAGCCAGCCTGGAGAAAATAGTCTTCAAAAAGGAATTTTTCTGATATTTTTTGATTATGGAAACAAAAACCATAACAGCCTTCAGCAGGGATGATTTCAGGAATTGGCTAAAAGCTAACCACAATAAAGAAAATAAGGTCAGCATCATCCTGCATAAGAGGCATACCGGAAAGCCTGCCCCGACTCACCGCGAGCTTATGGAAGAGGCGATTTGCTTCGGCTGGATTGACACCATAATAAAGCGTCTTGATGAAAACAGGTATATAAGGAATTTCTCAAGGCGGAATAAAAACAGCAGATGGAGCGAAAACACATTATCATATGCAAAGAAGCTGATAGAAGAAGGAAAAATGACCCATTATGGAATGGAATTTTACAAACTTGGGCTGCAAAGGCCGACGCATGACCACGGAATCCCAAAGAATCCCGGCATTCCAGATGAGCTGAAGAAAGTGCTGGCTAGGGATAAAAAAGCAAGGAATAATCATAGCAAATTCCCTCCGTCATCCAAAAAAATGATTTATAGGTGGATACTTCGCGCCAAGCTGCCTGAAACCAGGAAAAAAAGAATTAGTATTGCTGTCAGGATGGCAAGGACGGGTAAGAGAATTTTTTGATAATGATTAATTTATTCTATACCGAAAGCCCTGACAACATCATCTATGAATTCCTGCTGGCCTGCTGTCACGTTCTTGTTGCTTGCAAAGGCGGAGAATACTATCGCCTTTAATCCTATTTCATCCCGCCCGACTATGGTGAAGTTGCAGGTAACTCCTGCCTTTGGTAAGCTTTCTTTTCTTCCTGGGATGAAATCAATCCAGCCGCCACCCATTAATCTTGATATTTCTATGAGCCTTGCCATGTCAAAATCAAAAGGCAAATTTTCAATGCAATTCTCGGAAGTATAGCGCCCAGAATCCTCTAAACCTTCAAGTGACATTCCTTTTGTCTGCATAGCATAATGCAGTATAGGAAACCAATATCCATCTCTCAGAAACATTGTCATCTCGGCAGCTTTTATCACATCAGGATCTCTTACCAATGGGTGTCGTGCAGCGGAATTTGTTTGTCCGCGAGCTTCGAAGTCTTGCCGCAATCTGTCTGCCAGTTCTTTATGTAATTTTAGGAATTCTTTGGAAAAAGGTAAGCCTCCAGTATACGCAGATTCATGATGATATCTTGAAGGGAGCATATCCAGCCTAAGTAAAATTCCATCTTTTGTGATTGCGTATGGATTTGTGGCGCTGACATCATTATCTGGAAGCTCTGATTCTGGCAACAAAGATTGTCGTCCTTGCGCATTGATGTGCAAAACCGGCGTGCCTGAGCTTTGAATTCTATGCTTTGCCCAATATGCCAACCCGGTGCATCCTTGATAATTTAGAACATGAATATGAAGTAAATGCTGCCTTGCATGCTTATCAAGTACCGGATCAATATATTCCACTTTGTAATTCCCATTGTCCCTAAAAAGTTCCGTATTGAATCTTTCTGCCTGCATAATCTCGCCAATAATATTTAGAAAATATTCCTACTTTAAAAAAATATCTGTATGTGTAAGACCCATAATAATTAAAATAAATACAAACTAAGAACTATCCGCGCTTAATCTCTTAATCTCCTCTTCAGGATTCGGCTTTGTGTCGACTGAATTGGCAACAAACTCAACCCTGTTGAACAGGGAATTCTTGTTCGGCCTTCCGTTTAATTTGACAATAGTCCCGAGCATCTCGTTCTTTACAGCTTCGAACTCTGCAGGATTGCTCCTGAAATTAAGCAGCTGCTCCTGGCTCAGATTAAGAAGCTTCTCAACCTGGTTCCTGAAGAAGACGCATCTTATCGTGTCAGTGCCGTCATCCAGGACTGCATTCAGCACATAAGCATAAGCCGGAATAACGTTGCCGTGCTCCGAGCACACAAACAGGTCAACAGAAGGCCTTGCCCTTTTCGAGCATTTCGGGCAGACTTCATAAAATCTTATGTCAAAAACCTGGACTATCGTCCCCAATAATTCTGCTTCTGAATCTGCCTCGCTCAGGTCCTTTATGCTCTTCCTGTTTCCTGATTTAATCTGGGCAGCGACTTCTCCGACTGTCTCGCCTTTTGGGTTTATCAGGAGCTGGCTTCTGTCATTAAGATGAAGCTCCTTTCTGCCGTTGTTTTCCCGGGTATATCCTCCCAATATCTTTACAATGTCTCCGGAATTCATTTTATTTGCGTTATCGGCTTGAGTGCCCCACATCACAACCCTTATTGCTGCAGTCTCGTCTCCTATAAGGATTGAAGCAACCTTTCCTGATCTTGTCTCTGTAGCAAATTCCCTTATTTCGTATATCTGCAGCACTTTTCCAAGAGTTTCTACATCCCTCATTCCGCTGATTATGTTCTTTATCTGAAGCTTCCCGCTCAAAGGCTCGAAAATCTTTACTCCGAGCTCATTCGCTACAATATGGGCTGCGCCTTCCCTGCTTATCAGTCCTGAAAGCTGCTTCATCTTCTTGTCTATCCTGTCCTCTATCTCTGAAGTATTCATCTTTGTGCTTTCATTTATCTTCAGAATTATCTCCTCGTATGGAATCTTCAGCATAGGCAGTGGTTTGTGGAAATCGTATATAAGCGTTTTGATTTTAAAGCCTAATTTTACTCTATCTGGACAGGAATCCTCTCGCTTTCTAAATTATACTCATTTCCATTCTCATCAATTGGGACAACCGCAAAATTATAATTTTGCCCTTTCTCCAACCCTGCTATATTTTCTATAATGTAATCACAATATAAGGAGACTATGGCGCATTTCGCATCTGCTGCAGTTATCTGCTTTACACCATGCCCCGGCTCGAGCTGCGGGTTTATATCTGCTGTAGATTTTTTATAATAAATTTTATACCCTAAAACGTCATTTGCTTCGCTGCCATCTATATTTTTCGAAGGTCTCTTCCAGGTAATTTTTATTTTTCCTTCAGGTGTCTTAGCCTTGTCCAGTTCAGTAACTTTGCCCGGCGCCAAGTCATCGGCAGGCGCAGACTTTATGTAATTTTTCCCTTCGCTTAAGACATATGTATTTCCTGAGATTGTCCTGTCGTTTGAAAGCTCGCCCTGGCTGTTGGCAGCGGTAACAGCAAAATAATATTCCTGCCCGTCAGCCAAGCCGTTTGCTAAATAAATTATCCTGTCTTTTGACTTCCAATAGTAAAGCCTGCCGGGCTGCAATGGATTTTTGTAAATATCATACTTGCATGGGCTGCCGATGGAGTCAAAACTGCACTGAGTTAAATCAATATTTTCTATCCTGGCTGGATTTGCAGCATCGATTGTTATTTTCTTTACATATTCATCTTTTTTAATGTCTGAAATTTTTTTGCCGGAAAAATCATTGTTTGAATAATATATTGAATAAGAATCTACTTCTTCCTTTGGCTTGTTCCAAACCAGAATAATGCTGTTCTCTGCCTTTAACGCATCGGGCGCCTCCAGGCTTTCCAATGGCTTTGGCGCTGCTTTTGGGAATGTAATCGCAAATTTATATTCAATGTCGCGCATCCTAACGCCATTATCAATGCTGTCATAAGCCAGAATCTGTTTTCCTGTTTTTGCGCAGAACTTCATCCCTTTTATGTTTGGAAGATTGATTACATTTTTGGGTGGTGTCCTGAAATTTGATTCCACTGCTGCATCAATGAACTGCGCGCTTACGGCATCGGCTGCGTCTGCTTCATTTTTTTGCGGCTTATGCAGCAAAAACAGCCTGCTTAGCTCCACTCTCGGAGAAGAATCTGTCGAGGCATAAAAATCCTGCACTATAGGGGTGCCTTCATCAAACAAGACTTTCATGGTTATGGAATTTGCATTTTTTGCCGGATTTTTTATGTCGTCAGAATAAGCCAGCCTGCCCAAATCAACATATTCCATTGCAAGCCACTTGCCGTCTTCGAACAGCTCGGCTTTGGCCATCGGAGGATACCAGTTTGTAATCTTTATCTCGAATGTCCTTTGAGATTTCACTTTGTTTATGTATTCTCTTTTGTCAAAGGAAAACTGGCACATTGCATTTTCCTGCTGAAGGTTTATGCAGTCTTTGAGCTTGTCAACAAAATCATACAGGACATCGGTGTCTTTTTCCCCGCATTTCCATTGTATTTCATAATCTTCACCTGTTTTTTTGCTGACGCACTCTTCCATGTTTTCATCGGCTTTGCATTCATCTATTATCTGCTTCAGCCTTGTTTTAAGTTTTCCGTATTCTTCATTAATATTATAATCTATTTTAGCCTTAAAAGAAGGCATGATTGAGTACTCTCCTAATTTTGGATTTGCTTCATCTGCCGTTGCAGCTCCGGTTATTGTCGGGATTTTTCCAAGGGAGAATAGAATTATCATAAGCACGATTGGAATAGTCAATAACAAAATAATGTCTTTTGTTTCCATTTATACCAGCTCAGTCACTCCCTGCTCAATCGCTCTTGCATACCTTTCTGTTTCGCAGCACTCAAAATGCCATGGCTCAGGCCTGTAGTTTTTTGTGGTTGTCATTATTTGGTACAGTAATTTCCAGTCATTGCTGTTCATCTGCCTTCCCTGCAGCCTAACATCGACTGCATTGCCGCTTAAATGGGGGCATCTTTTCTCAGGATCTTCTTTTGTAGGGTCGCAGACATATTTTCTTCTTACATTTTCATCCGTATATCTTTGAGCATATCTCTCTGGCGTTTTTCCATTCCAGATGTCTTTTTGCTGCTGCAATGACCTGTAAGAAGACCTTATTTCCAATGAAACGCCTTTCTGCTTTGCTGTCTTTTGGGCCCTCAGCAGGTTTTCAAACGCATCTTTTGCCAGAACGCATCTTCTTCCTTTAGGGCAGAGGCCTTTTATGTCAATAATTTCATCGCCAAGTTTCGCTGTTTCAAGCCCTGTGAAGTCAACAAGTGATTTTAAGCCTTCTGAAGGAGTCAACTCTGATTTTTCTTCTGTTTTTTTAGCTATAATCTTTCCCTTATTGTCAACAGAGAATTCTTGTGGCTTCAATTCGATTTTCTTCTCATTCTGGTATATGTCAAATTTCATAGGCTCATTTGCCATACCTATGATCTCAAGGCTGTCTTTTGTTTCATAATAATAATTGCTTGTGGGAATATCATGTGGATAATTTTCCAGATATTCATTTAGATTCTTATCAAACAAATAGCTCAGGTGATTTCCAGTCTGCTTTTCGTCAAAGCACTCTTTTTCCAGATATTTTCCATCTGCATCTTTCCTTATCTCAAGCCATATATATGCATCATTAAACCTGCCGCATTCATAAAACGCAAATGCCTCGTCTGTTCCTATTTCCTCAACCTCCGAGACGCCTCCGCTTTTTGCCAGATCATAAACTGCCTGCTGGAGGGAGTATTTGGCTGACAAATCTATGTAAAGAAGTGCATTCTCGCCTTTATTGTAGGTTGTCAACAACTTATACTGCTTTTCTCCTATAATTTCGTTAAAATTATTGTATTTATAATTCAGCTGCGCCCATGCATAAACAAGAATAGCTGCCGTCATCACTACTATAAGCATGTTAAAAGGAATTGCGGCTTTTTTGTTTTTCATTTTGCTTTCTGGCTCTCCATCAAGACTAGGTATAGGTGCTCATTTTCCGATATTGGCACAAATTGATCTGCCTGAATCATTCCAGGACCGCCATATCCTCCGTATTTATTCAGGGTAAAACCGCTTTGAAATGATTTTGACTCAAAGCTCAGTAAATGGTCAAGAGAATTATCTTCTTTTTTCTCGCTGTTTATTACAATGTAAAATCCTCTTACAACTACATTATCTGCATTTGGGTTTTTATATTCATATTCCATTTTGTTAAGGATTTCAACAGAGGATGTCTCCAAAATAGCTGCATATTTGTCAGGCTCTATGCGCCACAGCCTGATAAGCTCAGCAATTGTGATTTCCTTGGCATCAGCATTTACTGGAGTTTTAAGATAGTTAATAATCACCAGATTTGATTTTGCCTGCATTTGTAGCCCCTCGATCTTATTATCCATACTTTGTGTCAGAAGCGTGAACAGAAGATAAAAAATCATTATAATAAATATAAAAACCATATATGATAAAAAATCCAGCAGTATCGGTGCTATAGCTCCTTTTTTTTGTTTTATAATCATTTTAGCTTATCACATAAAACTCCAAAATACCTGTTGATATTTTTTCATTTTCTTTTATCAAAACATATTGCTGTTCCTTGAATGCCTTTACGCTTCCAGCCCCCCCTCTGATTCCTGGCAGAACCCTTGGCTCCCACTTATCAAACCTGTCCTTGTTGTAGTAAGCTATGATGTTTTCCTTGCCTTGCTGCTTCAGCGTTATTTTTGCCGAGATTATTGTGTTGCTGTCCCCGTAATTTATGATATAATCATCAAGCTTATTTGGATTGGACTGGCTTAATATCCTGAATCTTTCCAAATCAATGGTTCCAGGGTAAACCCTATTCAGTTGACTGTCAAAATAGGACAGGCCGTCATTTGGGTAAAAAAGCCTCCTTACCAGTATATTGGATTCTACGGACCTTATGTCAGTTGTCGTGATTATGAATTTCTTGACTAAAATCACAACTATAAACAGCACTGCTATCAGGAAGATTATCTTTGGTATGAAATAAAGCACTTCTGAAGATACTTCTCCTCTTTTTTTTCTTTTCATTTTAATCTGATGCTCCTGCACGGACTGATTCCTCAGATAGACTTCCTTTAGAAATTATTATTTGATTGTTTGATTTGACAATATTCATTTTTACTAGTCCTTCCTCAACTACCCTGTAAGCATCCTTGAAAGGGATTCGAACTGGTATAAGGTCTGTTTCGATACTTGTATAAGTTAAAGCAATATCCTTATTTTCAGCGAATAGATAAAATGGATGGTTTTGCTGCAGAGCCTCTTCCTTTTCATAGACTTCCACTTTATTAGGGCTAAATCCATAAATAAACTTGGATTTTGCAGCATTCTCATTATAAGTGTATGAAACATCTCCAGGTGCAGTATATAGCGTGTTTATCAGCAACGCCATGTCTCTAGCGAGATAATTCTTTTCAAATATTGTTTGCTTTGAGACATCATTGATAAAATTATAAAGCGAAAATATGACTATTCCGGCTAGTACCAGCTCAAACATATTGAAAAAAACCTCATCAGAAATTCCCTTTTTGCCTTTAAACATCCTTATTTTCCTAAAATCCATAGAAATGCTTATCTTTAAGGGTATATAAAATCTTTTTGTTATTTAGAAGTGTCTATCTGACGTTTCCTGAGCATTGCAGGATCATTATCATTTTCTCTGTCGATTTTTGATATATAGATATAATGCTTATTCTCATCTTTTTTATACTCCTTTTCTATATAAATTGGCTGTGTTCCCCATTCGTCTCCATAAAATATAAGGTAATTTCCATTTGTATCTTCTCTTGGCGTGCCCTTAGTCTTGGGAGTTATACTGCCCATTTCACTTAAGAATATGGTGTTTTTTCCAGAAAATGCGCCGCTTCTGCATTCTAATACTCCCTTATTTCTGTTTTGGGCAGTTCTTGGGTCCCAGTCATCGGTATAAAGGCACAGGCAAGCAGAGGTTCCGCATGAAGACGGCTTATATATATTGTAATCATCCCAATATGGAAAGTCTATGGATTCGCGAGTTTCATCCCACGAAGTGTCAAATCCAGCTAAAATTCTCCCTGCACCCAAATAATAATTATCTTCTATATATGCTCTTTGTTCATTGTTTTCGAGCAATGTATTGATATTATTATAAAGTCTGTTTAGATTTGCTTTTGATCCTTCGTCTTCTTCCGATAGGGTTGCCGCATAAAGGGTAGTGCCTACATTAAGAAGCACATAAACCCCGGCAGTGCAAAGGATTAATATCACAATTTCCTTCATTCCCAATGTTCCGCTGCCTTCCTGCCCGTTTTTATATTTTAAGAAAGAAAAGTCTCGCATTTTAAGTCTCTTTTGGGATGCAACAGTGATTTCCCTTGGCTTTTTCACTTTCATCTGTTTTGCCGTCCCCGTTTTCATCATAAGGGCAGCCTGCCTTGAAAAAGCACGTTTCTGAATCAGAATTTGTATCTGTTGTTCTGCAAACACCTTTTTGATTCCCGCAGCTTGACAGATAACCTACATTTTTCTCCCCGACAGACAACCCTCCTTTTATGACATATAGGTATATTCCCCCTATAACAATTGCTATGATTGCCCCTACAAGTATGAACCACATGGCAGTGTCTGCTTTTTTATTTTTCATTTTGTTACCCTGCCCTTATGCAGCAAAGATTTTCTGGCTTTGAGTCTTTGCAGTCTCCTGCTACAAATATAGGAATTTGGTAGCCTTCTGGGCACTTGCCTTCCTTATTCGCGCATTGCCCTTGTTTAGTTATACAACTTCCAAGATTTTCTGATGTTTTTCCTATCCCTCTGGTGAATATCACTATCAAAACCAGAAGAACTGCCAATGCCAAAGCCGCTAGGATTATGACATTTACCGATAAGCCCTGGGATTTTTTTGATTTCATTTTACATATATTTGTGCACTTATTTTAATACATTGCTATTAGCTAATGCTTAATTGGATTATCTGCTCATATTTAACTAATGGAGCACCTTCTAAGCTGCAAATCAAAATTTTCGGCAACTAAAACATCTTTAGTAAGTTTTCTGAAAAATACCTTGGACATATCTCCTTCTTTTTCTACAGAATATTCGCCAGAATCCCCTATGTTAAATTCCATTTTATCCTGAGAGAATAAAATATAGTTTGTTTGTCTGGGGTAGTTATCAAGTTGAGTTATAAGATTGTCGCTGAACGGACCAGGACCGGAAGAGTGCAAAACCAGAAATGTCCCTATCCTGTTGGATGTTAATGGCACCTTATTTTCGTCTGTAAGCGCCAAAGTCTGGATTGTTCTTTCATTTCTTAAAATGAGATTATAAGTGTTAAGCTTTGTGAAATCCACAAATCCGCAACTGCATAGTTTATCGTTATTCAGGCAACCTTTGAGTATACCAGTCGTATCCGTATAAACCTTTTCTGCGCTTGACGAAAGCTCACTTTTAACTCTCTCCCCTTCTTTCTGCCTCTCTAAATCATCTTCTGTCTCTAGGCCTGCCCATTTTTTGAGCGGGTTGATGATTGCGCTGGAGCCTTTCCTGATTCCGCCTTCCGCAATACTCCATATTAGAACAAATACTATTGTAAGAACGACGATTTTCACGACTAAACTCCAATTTTCAAATCCTTTTTGATAAAATTTCATTTTAAAAAAATCCTATAGCCTCTTTGATGGAATTCCATGCTGATTTCCCTATATCGGTAAATACTCCCATTATAATTAAAAGAAGTATGCCTATTCCTATTATAATAATCCAGCTCAAAAGAGTTCCGTAGCCTTCCATTCCTTTTTTGTTTATTTTCATTTGCTTACCCTCAATAATCAACATTATAAAACTTTCCTAAAATTTTTTGATTTCCAGGCTGTCTTTGCCTTCGAGCATTGTGCAATCAAGCTTTTGCAAGTCTTGGTTATTGTATGGCCATAAAAGTATTTTGGTATCTGTATCTGGATTATAGGTAGACCCTATTGCATAGCCTGCTGTACCGCCGATAGCTGCTCCTGAAAGTGTAGCTGTGCCTACAACCGCAACTATCAAGCCTCCGCATAAGCCTAAAGTTAAGCCAGCGCATGTAATAACTCCTGCTGTCAATGATCCTGCCAAAACTCCTCCCGCAATTCCTGATACAGTTCCTGTCCTCAAGCTGCTATACCCTGTCCAGCTTCCAGGATAGGCATTTTTTTCCATAGTAAATATTACTGCCAAGGGTTTTGAAGTATCCACCCTGTCAAGTTGTTTCAGATGAGAGCTTTCCAGCTCAGTTTGCACATCCTTCTCAAATTTAATTCTGGTCAGGTATTGAAAATATGTTTTCCCTTGCTGATTCTGAGCAGGCTGCCTGATTAAATAGTCTGTCAAGCCTACTAATTGTTTTTTATCCTCAAACTCAAGTACAGAGCATACTGCACAATAATTGTTGTCTTCAGTTTCAAAAAGTCTTTCCTTGCCTTCCAGATACATGTCCCAGCATTGTGCCATTTTTTTTGATATGATTTCTAGCTCTCTATCTTTTGCTACTCTGAGGTATTCTGTCTTGCACTTATTGCCTGCTCTTTCATCCAATAATTCGTTGCTTAGAGGTATCTTCAGTCTCAGTTTTGCATTTTCTAGGTTGCTGTTTTTGCATATTGCATAGTCTGCCAGGTTTTCACCGAATATCCTGTAATCTCTGAGCCACAGCAGGTATATCAGTACAAAAATCATTGTAATGACAAGAACAACCAAGAATTTGAAGCCCATTGACGCTGCCTTTTTGTTTTTCGGCAATATTTTATAGTTCATTTTAATTTACTTTTCTGTCGCATATCTGGCTTATTTTATATGATTCTGTTGCATAAGTGAAATAAGCGTCATTTCCCCTCATAAAACTGAGAAAGTCAACTGTAACAACGTCTTTAATGGAATTCCAAATATTTGTTATTTCTCCTTGCTTTATGCCCATAAAGAAGATTGTATAATCTTTGCCAGGCTGGAAAGTAAATGTGTATGGGGAAGGCGAAAGTTCCTTTGCCATGCCAAATTCCATATAAGCCTTCAGATGTTCTGAATCCCTTGTCAATATTTCAAGATAAGTTTTGTCAAGATTAATGCCAGTTGGTTTGATGTCCCTTAAGTATGGCGTCAGATCTGAAAAGGACCCTGCATCTGGGCTTATGCTTATCTTAAAGCATTCATAGCAAACAATCTCATCTGATATAAGGTTTTCCCTTTTGAATGACGAGCTGCTTTGCCTGCATTCCACAAGCATTCTTGCGAATGCTTCTTTTGCCATGGTTTGTGTATCAAACTTGCCTTTGTTCATGAATTCTTTGTCATCCACTTCTACTTTGTCTTTTAATATGTGAACTTGCTTTGGAGGGCATTTTGCTTCTGTGCTCAAAATCAAGGATAGGGAGCATGCAGATTTTTCTCCTCCTTTAAGCATGGTAGCTCCTAAATCTTTTACAAACGGACCAAAAAAGAAAAAAGTTACAACAATCAGTATTATTGATACTATAACCCCCATCCCTCCCTTTTTATTTTTAGTCATTTTTAATAGAGCGTCAATAATTTGCTTATTATTCCCTTGACAATAAACCACATTGCTATGATACTAGCAAAAATGAGGATCCAGTAAGCGATGTGCCTTGTCGTAGGAGTTTCTTCTTCACCTCTTTTGCTAAAAAAAAAAGAATTAATTTTCTTTCTTGCCATCCAAGAATTCCTTAAAAACCACCTATATAAATATTTGTATTAAAGATGAGTCAAGAGCAGCAGCAGACATTGTTTTCAGGAACATCCTCGTACTTGCCGGGTATGCATGTTTCCCCAGCGCCTTCGCGGTTATTTGGCCTGTAAAATCCCTGATTATAACCAACCGCCTTGCACCCTTTTTCGCAGGTAAGCGAGCTTTCCCTCACACCTTCCCCGAACTTGCCGAACCTGCCTGTAAAGACAACAAACAGGACGACAAGCACTGCCAGCCCTAACGCTGCTATTATGATTGTGTTGATAGAAATGCTTTGCGATTTTTTAGACATAGAGAATCATCTGGCTAGCTTTTTGGCACGCAGCAGCATCCGGAAGGGCCGTCTTTGTAAGAGCCTGCAATGTACTGCCCCTGAGAGCATGTTTTTGAGTCAGGCGGCGGATTAACTCCAGTATCCATATTCAGGCTTGCGCATTTCTGCTCGCATGTATCTGTAGCCTCTACCCCTAATGTAAACTTTCCCAGCCTGCCGGTAAATATCGCAAAAAGAACAACCAGGACAGCAAGCCCTATGGCAGCTATTATGATTGTGTTGATTGAGATGCTTTGTCCCTTTTTTGCCATTTGAATCCTCTTTCCGGTATTAACAAACTATAAAGCAAGTTATATTTAAATATTTGGGTTTAAAGCAAGTTACATACTTCCAATTTTCTTGCTTTCCTAACAATAAATCAATACTGAACAATGAGGGGCACCCATTTTAGTGTGCAGTGCATGGGTCTCAGGTTTTGTTAATATTAATAATCGAATGCTTATTTGCAGATATCAAGTTTGACATATACTGTTGCTGCTGTAACAGGGATAAAGAATGTA
This sequence comes from Candidatus Woesearchaeota archaeon, assembly GCA_016185845.1. Taxonomy (GTDB): domain Archaea; phylum Nanobdellota; class Nanobdellia; order Woesearchaeales; family GW2011-AR4. The sequence goes on from JACPMV010000047.1 coordinate 18,216, forward strand.
TCTGACACTTTTTCCTGGCTGGCGGCGCATCCGGACTCCAGATTGACAAAAGGATGGTTGGGATCGGAATAAATAAGGAACTTGTAATTGGTTTTCCATTTCCTGAACGTCTTGGTGAAAATCTCGTCGGCAGCGCTCCTTACAAAAGCGCAGGCTCCCTGGCCGTTGCCGCATATCCTTTCCGTGCCCTCGGCGCAGTCCTGTATCAGATCCTTCATTTTTGATTTCAGGCAGTTTTCAGCCGTGGTTTCCAGAAAAGTATTTATGGTGTTGCTTGCCAGCTCGGCGCTTACAAAGCCAGCTCTTGTGTTTTCAGGATTTTTGAATGTCATAAACCTTACGGCTATTGCCAACCCTATAAGTATGATGATTATCACTATTGCCAACCCTATGATCTCCATCTGTCCTTTCTTCATTTTGACTGGGTTTCTATGCTTAAAACCCCGTATCCGTATGTGTCTGCTGCAGGATCATAAAGGGAAATCGGGACAAATGTCAAAAAGCTGCTGGCTGGCCTTTCTATCTTTCTTGAATATACCGCCCATTTTGGAGCAGATGCGGAACTTGGATATACTTGTGTTAAATTTATCTCGCCGAATTCCAGCAGATCATAATAATGGATTTCATTTGAATTGATGACGCTTATTGCCGCTTCAAGCTTCAATAAATCTATGCAGTTGTCCGTTGTTATCTTGTTTTTGCTGCATTGCAGCTCGGGCAGAAACATGGCTCTCTGCGCGATAGCCACGGATTTTGACTGGGAATACCCGTATTTGGTTATATCCAGATTGCTTTTGTATACCCTTACATAGAAAATTGCCCCTATTCCGATTAATATAAAAAATATGAAAAGCACCGATATTGTCTCAAACATCTGTATTTGCGATTTCTTTTCCAGTTTTTTATTCATTGTCTTGAAAAATATTTGATTGTTAGTATCTCGGAAATTTTTAATTTCCGATGACCTTAAAAATCTTCAATTTTTAATATATCATCGGGCATGATAATTTTTGGGCTTCTGCATTTTGTGATTCCAATGATATTGATGCGCTGGAGATATCATTAATGTCCGATATATCGATTCTTTGCGCCTGGGAAAGTCTTGATGAAGATGATTCTATCCTGTTAAGGTAGGGCAGAGAATCCGAGTAAACCTGCCTGCAGTCAGGCCTTGCAGTGTTTGCCATAAGATTTCTTGCCTTGCCCTGATAGACTTGTGTGACGAGTCTGTTTCTTGAGAAAACATTGTTCATATTGCAGTTGTACATTTCCGGATTTTCCGCATATATTGCGGCAATCATTGAAGATTTTCCCAGGTATGCCGAGCTTTCGCTTAAAGTGAATGCATTGCCGCTTTTTTTGTAAAAATCAACGGTTCCTTTCTCTATTCTTCCCGTTACCTTTATTGCCATTACACCAGAATCCTGCATCTTTGCCAAAGAGCTTGGAACTTCGGAAGGTACATTTGCATTAAAAAAAACAAGCTTTGCCCTGTAATTATTGGTATTCCTTATTTTTGAAGGATCATAAATGTTAAAAGCCTCTTTGTCCAGTTCTGAAGGCAGCGTCTTGTTTGCCTCAGTCATCAGCGCATCCCCAATCAAGATGTACTTTGCCTGCACGCTTGTAATAAAAAGCAGGTTCGCGGACCTGTAAGGCTCGTTAAAGGCTAATGTCTGGGTTATGATCCTGCCGCCTTTGATTGACAAAGGCGCAAAAAGGACCATGCTCTGGTATTGGATTGAGGAGTATCCTACTGATATTTTATTGCAGCTTATCTTTATATCAAAGTTCGGAATGTTTAATGGCACTATTGTGCCTGTGCTTACGCCGGCCCCTGAAACGATGTTTTCCATCTGCTTCAGCATCTCTATATTTGTCGATGACTGGGTAATCCCTTTTTGCTTGATTATTACAGAGGAAAAAAATATCAGGATTGCTGCGCCGGCGATAAGCACGAATATCCAGTTGAACTGTATTTCAAACGCCTTTTTATTTTTCATGTTATGTCCACTCGCTTAGCACAGCGTGGTCGCCTTTGCCTTCCAGCCTCAGTGTAATTCTGTTATTGGACGGCTTTATGCACAGAATGTCCCTGTCCACAGATATCTTGCCTGCAGAGAAAGAGCTTCTCAGGGTGTTTTCAAGCAAAAACACGTTTTTATCAGAGTCTTTTACGCTGTTTATCACCAGGCTGTTCAGTTGAAGGTTGCCTATTGGGTTTGACTTGTCAAACGGCTGTATAGTTTCAACAAAGCACACCTGCCTTATATCTCCGCTTAATTGGAATTCTTTTCTGGAAACAGAGCCGTAATCATTTGTTATGCTCTCTATGGCATTTTTCAGGTCTTTTTGAAATTTTAATGTGGTGATATCTTCGGTTTTTTGCTTAAAGTTTTTTATAGAAGTATATCCATAGACAAGTATTACGGATATCAGGATTAGTGTCAGGGCATATATGAATATCTGCCCGTATAGCTGGGACGTCTTCATTTTGAAACATTCTTTTTGCCTTGCTTCTTTTTTTCTTCCTTGGTCATGGCCTTAAGCCTCAGGAAAACATCCTCTTTCGGTTTTTTTGTTATGGTTTTTCTGGGTTTCAAGGCTTGTTTTGGCTTTTGTTTTTGTGATTTTTGTTCCGGATTTCCCTTGGTTTCTTCGGGTTTGATTTGTTTTTCCTGAGTTTTTTCCCCGCCAAACGGCTCGAAAATCTTTTTTCTCTCGAGGGCTTTCCGCTCTTCTATGGCCCTGAGATTTGAAGTTGGTTTTTCAGCTTGAGCCGGCCTTTGAATAACTGGCCTTGCAGCAAATTGCTGCCTTGGGATTTGCCTTTGTTGTTGGATTTGCTGCGCCGCTCTCGGCATCTGGCTTGGCTTAAACTCTGATTCTTTTTTCCTTTCCACCGCCACATAAGCCAGATAGCCAAAGCCTCCCAGCAGTATGGTCACTCCTATTATAAAAACAATTATTTTAGCAAAATTTGATTTGGGGAAATCCTCTGCATTTGTCGGGTCTGTGTTTTTTTCTATTTCTTCCTTGTCTGAATAGCCGTCATTGTCGGTGTCTGCATTGTTTGGATTAAGTCCAGAGGAATAGGTGCTTTGCAGTTCATATTCTTCTTTGCTGGTTAATCCGTCATTGTCAGGATCTTTATCGCCATCTGTAGGGTCGTTTGGGTCCAGCCCGTTTTGGAGTTCCCATTCATCAGGCAGGCCGTCGCCGTCAGAATCCAATGCTGTAGATTCAATTCTTTTGCATAAGCCTGAGGCGCACTGCAGGCCCTCTGAGCAGTCATCATCAAATATGCAGCTCCTGCCTTCCTGGCACTTGACCGGGCATGGGCCTCCGCAGTCTGCGTCAGCCTCGCCTCCGCCCAGTTTTCCGTCAGAGCATGCCCCAAGATCTCCGCATTTCCCAAGCCCGCAGAATCCGTTGCTGCAGTCGCTGTTGAACCTGCAGAATTTGCCGTCATTGCATTTTTGGCTGCAGGAGCCTCCGCAGTCTGCATCCGATTCATCCTGGTTTTGTATGCTGTCGCTGCAGGTAGCGCCTGCGCATTTATTCTGGCTGCAGAATCTGCTCTCGCAGTCAGAATTGTCGCTGCATGCTTCATTTATCCTGCATGTTCCGCTGTCGCTGCAGGTTATGGGCGGCGCTGCAGTAGCGTTTGAGCCGCAACTCTCCGTGCTTATCCTGCAGTTTCTGCACGTCAAAGTTCCGCTGTTGAATGTATCTTTATAGCTTATACAGCTTCTGTCTGTGATGTTGCCGAAATTGCTGCCGTCGCAGGATTCTCCTGTGTCAAGCCTGCTGTTTCCGCATGCAGGTGTTCTAGAGCAGCTGTTTGTATCTAGCCTGCAGTCAGCGGCGCATCCTAAGTTTCCGTCGTTGAAGTCAGAGCTGTAATCTGCGCATCTTCCGGCCAGAGGCCCTAGGCTGCTGCCGTCGCAGGATTCTCCTGTGTCTATATGGCTGTTGCCGCATTTTGGCTTTTCTGCGCATGATGATGTGTTAAGCTGGCATGCTGCAGAGCAAGTTAAAGTTCCTCCTTCAAATGATGATGGGTAGTCAGCGCAATTTTTTATCTGTCCGAGATTTGCCCCGTCGCAGGTTTCGCCTATATTTATTATTCCGTCCCCGCAGCTTCCTTGAGTTCCCTGGCAGCCTGATGTATCAAGCCTGCATGAGCTGCATGCCAGAGTTCCTCCTGTGAATGTTGACGGGTTGTATCCGGTGCATGCTCCGCTGAGCGGCCCTAGGCTGCTGCCGTCGCAGGATTCTCCTGTGTCTATATGGCTGTTGCCGCATTTTGGCTTTTCTGCGCATGATGATGTATCGAGCTGGCATGTCGATGTGCACCTGATTGAGCCTCCGTTAAATGATTCATTGAATTTTGTGCACGAGTTTATAGCGCCGAAATTGCTGCCGTCGCAGGATTCTCCAGGGTCCAGCTGCCCGTTTCCGCAGTCCGGTATTCTTGTGCATTCTGATGTATCCAGTTTGCAGCTGGAGCATTTGAGCGTGCCTCCGATGAAATTTGTGAAATTCAGGCAGCTGCTTATTGTTCCGAAAATATTTACATCGCACTCTTCTCCTGGCTGGTTTATAAGGCTGTCTCCGCATCTTGCAGAAGGCCTGCAGTAAGAAGTGTCTACAGTTATGCCGTCGCTTAATCTGTTGTCTCCTGCCAGCCCTGCGTAATTCTTGGCGCTTACTCTGAAGAAATATTGCGTATTGTCCTCTAGCTCCAGATTTTCTACCCACAGCCATTCCCCCGATATAACTGAAGTTATTGAGTTTATGATTGGCTGGCTGCCCTTAAGTATTGTATAGAGATATTCCCTGACTCCTGATTCTAAATCCTGCCCAAGATATTTTACCCTCAGCCTGTCAGTGTTGCATGTCCTTTCAGGAGGCAGTATTTCTGTGCTTGTGTCATTGACATACAGCATTATTGGTCCGGTAGTGTCTATGGTAAAGTTAATAGTGAATACTCCTGACCATTGCTCAAGATACTGGTCCTTGCATACTACATATACTGTGTGTTCGCCCGCCGGCAGCGCTATCTCTTTTGTGTGGCTGTAGCCCGATTGCCCAAACAGGGTTCCTGCCTGCGCTGTCTGGTCTGTCTCTGAGTATTTGCACTGCGCTTTTTTGTTTGTTTCTATTGCAAGCACTGTGCTTGTAGAATTGAAGGATTGCGGAGTGTGTGAAGTTATAATAATCTGCTTTGACAGGTCTGCGCTGAAGTTTATATGCCCTGCATTGGAATTTAATTCCGCCTTGTTCATGCATATTATATTATAGGAATAAATCCCTTCATTTTGAACGCTTATGTTTGCCCTGCTGATTGTCCTGAATGTTGCATTATCAAACCCTGCGAATTTGCCGCTCATTGACTCAAATTCTCTGGATGTTGTGCCGTATTTGCACAGGACAGGCTCGTCAGTCTCAACTGTAAATATTGCCGCCATTGGCCTTTCTATTATCGGATTGGGATATGCAAATGAATTTGTTATGACTGGAGGAGTAGTGTCAACGCTTAAATTCAATGTCTTCAGCTGAGGCCCGTATTTTCTGTCATTGCACCTGACATAAAGCCAGTGCATTGTATTGTCATTTTGCGGGATTTTGTTAAAACTGGTTATGGTGTGGCTGGTGCCGGTAGTGGAGCTGAATCTGCCCATGAACTCAAACTCAAGGTTATTGTCAAGCTCATACCTGCATTCAGCTTCATTGTCTGTTGCTATTGCCACATCAAATGTGTAAGCAGATGATACCCCGTATTTCGGCTTTGCCATGCTTATTGCCAATGGGCTTGAGTCCACTATAAATGAAGATTCTGCAGTTACCTTATTGTTTGCAAAATCGCTTGCCGTTGCATCCAGATTTTTGTTCCCGTCAGCTAGGTTTATGGTTGCCGTGAATATTTTGTTGTTTATAGTGGTGAATTTGGCAGTTATGTCTTCGGAATCAAGCATGATTTTTTCAAGCTTTGATTCTTCGCTGAATGTGAGCCTGACAACTGTTGATGACGTTTCTATAACTTCGTCTTTGGCCGGGGAAATGCTGAGCTGAGGCCTTGAGGTGTCAATAACAATTGTCGAGGTGAATAGTGTGCCGATGAATATGTTGTTTTTGTTCTTAGCATTAAGCTCGAACCTGTATTCCCCGTCCGGCAGGCTTTGGCTAAGCTGCATCTGCTTTTCCAGTTCCAGCAGATCATTTGTCCCGAGATTTGTTGCAATGTTTGTGTTTTTATTGATTAATTTTGCATAAGTCACTATTGACGGCTCAAGGAATTTGACAGAAACTGCCGGCTGCGCAATATTTGTGTACATCTTTTCATTTGCTTTGTTTCCGTTAGTGACATTGAAATATAGGATTCTTGGGCCTGCTGAGTTTTCATGCGCCTCTAGTGGGAGAGGTTTCACAATCTCTATGTTATTGGAAGGATCCTGGGAATAATACATGATTGAGTTTGCCCCTTCCTTGAGCTGCAATAATTTTTTGCCGCTATTCCCGTCAAAAAGATTGAGGTTGCTCACCACAAGTCGCCTGCTTTGAGTGTAAGCATCGTAAGGGTGCCCTTCAAAGCTGCAGGGCTCCAGGCACATGTATGTTTTATAGTCCTGACCTGTAGCTAAAACATAGGAATTTTCAAAGCTTGTTTTGTCGTATATCTGCAGCGCTATGCTGTCAACAATCCCCTTATTGGTGATTGCAACCGCAATTGTCCTTGGGGCATAATGGTCTGATTCGCATTCTGCAGTTTCGCAGTCTGCTTTTCCGTCGCCGTCTGCATTTTTGACGCATGCATTGTTGATGTTCTGGCATACATTCAATCCGCACTGGTCATTGGAAGGATTAACAAGATTGTTTAATTTGTCGTGCTTTATATCGTCGCTGCTGCACTGCTCGGGCGCATAGTTTGTGCAGTTCATGCTTTCGCAGCTTGTTGATTGGTCATTGTTGAAATAGCATTTGAAGTTTTCTGTCGAGAGGGCATCTGACTTTTCTTTTGTGCACCTGTCAAAAACTTCGTTGTAGGATCTCAAGTTCTCAAGGGATTCTGTGCCTTTTTTCAGGCACCATTCGCAGTTGTACGCGTTCTTTTTGACGCATGCCCCTATCTCAATGTCAGGCGATAATTGCTTCCATTCGCAGCCTCCTACTTTGCAGTTGTCTGTGCTGCAGGTTTCCTTGGATTTGTAGTCATAGCATGACATTAGCGGATTGCAGTTGAAGCAGTAGTCCACTGTTGTTTTTGACCTGTCGTAGAAGCAATACTTGTAAGTCTCGGAGCTTGTGCCCGGCCATTTGTCTTTTTCGCACCCGTCTTTGGTATAGTAAAGCCCAAGCGGATTTCCCCTTCTTTCCTCGCATTTTGATTTGAGGAAGCAGGACGGCCTGTTGTTTGCCACTATGCAGATTTCTGACTGCGAGCAGTTTGTCCCCTGCGGCACAAGGTTGTTTAGCGCATTGCAGTAATATGCTGCATTGTTGCGGCAGAAAACGCCTGATGCCAGCTGATTTAAGCATTCTAAGCTTCCAAGCGAGCTTGTTTTTACGGCGGATGGGGTTGCTGACTGAAGGCTGTAATATGCCTTCACCTTGAAAGTGTATATCTTGCCGAATTGCAAAGTGCTTGAAGTGTCTTCGAATGAATTTCTGTTTAGGGTCGATATTATTTCAAAATTTGTGCAGCCGACTCCCTCGCACCTGTATAATTCATAATATAATGAATTGCTTTTGCACTCATCTTCCCAGCTTAGGGTAAATTTCTTTTGTCCTTTGGCGGCAGCCACCTCAAAACTTGTTATTTTCGGCTCGTAGTTTGGGTTGTTGCAGTCGATTCCCTGGCTCAGGCATCTCCCTCCTGATTCTGTATTGTCAGCGGCTCCATTGCATCCAGAGTCTCTTCCGCTGAAATCCGCGCATCCGTTGTTGTCATTGTCTTTGCCGTCATTGCATTGCGGGGCCGGGCACAATGCATTGCAGTTTGTTTGCCCCTTTTGAAATGTAAGCCCGCTGCCGATGCATTGCGATTCAGGCTTGACAGAGCCGCCAAGCTCAGAGCAGCAGCATCCTACAGAGCATGCTGTTATGCCGGAGCAGCCTTGTGTAGAGTAGAAAAATCCAGATGAGCACTCTGCATAATTTGCAGGGCTGCCGGGATTCTGATCTGATTTGTAATAGCTCGGAAAGCTGCTTTCAGGCTGCGGGCAGCATTCCTGGTTTAGGGATACAAGCTTGTCTGACGAGCAGCTCAGTATTCCTGCTCCAGGGTTTGTGCAGCATCCAAGCTGCTGGTTCTGTGCAGCAGCCTGGGCATATGCATGGCTCAGGCTGATTAAAAATAAAAATACCGCTAAAAAAAAGCTTATTTTTTTCATCTTCTGTTTGCTGTTATATCTTGGTAGTCTGAAAGCATTCCGTCGCTTGCCTCTACCCTGAATTTGATTTGTGGCCTGTCCATAACAGTCGGCAAATCCGGATTTGATAATAATGCCTCAATTTTTATTGTAGGATTATCTTCGTCAGGATCTTCTGCTTTTCGCTCTGAATTTCCAAAAATGTCATCTTCATCTATTTGGTCTCCCTGATCAAACTCAAGAACATCATCTTTTATGTAATAAAGCGCAGGCGCCCTGTTCTTTCTTCCGAAAGCGTATTCAAAAGGCTGTCCGTAAATGACTGACTGCTGGTCTTTAATTGAAATTAAATCATCTTTTTGGTAGGTGTTCTCTGAGACTTTTATGCTGAACGAATTTTTATTGTTGGCAGTGTCTTGTATATTGAAGGTTATATCGCTTATGTCTTTGTCGATAATTTCCTTGATGAAGTAGTACATTTCGCCTAATCTTATGTCCAGAACTGAAGAAAAGTCATTAAATTCCGCTTTTTCCTGGGTCTTTATGTTTGTTACTTTCAGGGGTATTTCTGATATTATGCTTACATCTCTTGCCCCTATGAAGACTTTTGTCTTGCTTTTTGCTTTTTGTATGTCATATCCCTCATTCTTGAATATGCTGAAATCAAGGCATTTATCCATGTTCGTGTCTATAAAGGTCTCTATTTGCATCTGCACAGAGTGCGGCCCATGGGATGAATTCAGGGGCGGCATGCTGTTTGCCCCGAATATTCCGTTAAATGTTTTTGTGTCCTGGTTTACAGGCCCGTACGGAAATATTATCCAAGGATATTCCGGAATTGTTGTGTAGAACGGCTGAGGTGCATTCAATTGAAGCATCTTTATGTTATAAGCCGCGTTTGCATTGTTGTTTTTGATATAAAGCACCCCTTCATCAGAATCTGAAAATGGCACAATTGTGCCTCCCTGGTTTGTATATATATATCCTCCTTGCTTTCCGAGCAGAACCAATGCATCTTTTGAGAGCTTGTCAAGGCAGTTTGAAGCAAAATCCTTGATAGCTCTGGTTTCTAATTCAGTTGTCTGTATTTTCTTTTCTGCGGACTGTCCTGATTTTTTGACTGCGGTTTTTGACAGGTACATGATGATGCCTATGGATATGAACAGCACTATCCCCATTATCATGATCATGGTTATTTGCGATTTTTGTGCTTTTATTCTCATGTTAGCCTTAGCTTTGCTGTCAAGTCCGGCCATATTTGCTCTGGGTTGAGGCTTGCAAACTGGCTTCCCTGAACTAATACATAATAGTTATCTCCTTCTTTCCTGCAGGAGATTCCAGACAGCGATTGCCTGCCTGCCCTGTTGAAGCTGTCCGTGTATGAGCAGATATTTGTTCTGAAGTTGCCATATTCAACAACTGCATTCTTGAAATCCGTGCCATCCAGCGCCCCCCTTATTGTTCTTGAATCCTTCTTGGCTAGGTAAAGCTTGTCAAATCTTTTGATCGAGTTTACATAGGATTCGTCAAAAGGAGGCGGGTTGATCAATGCCTTTATTCTGTTGATGATATTCCTTATTGAGTCTGAAAGCGACGACGATGATTCTTGCGCTGAGGGCACTGATATTTGGGATGTGCTGTAGATTATGCTTTTTAGCTTCTTGTTGTACCATACTTTATTTGAGGCATCGCATGCGTAGTATCTGTTGTCATCTCTTGCATTGCTGCAGCTTGTAACTCCAAAAATGTTGAATCCTCCCCTGATTTGGGATATGTCACTATTGATTGATGTTCCTACAATGACTTTGTTACCGGCCTTAAGTATGCAGAAGTTGTTTGCATTAAGGCTTGTTATTATGCTTGAAGCCAGCTCTCCGGAGTCTGTGACATACACAAGGTTGTTAAGCGTGTTTTCCTTGGTGTCGCAGAACAAAGTAAAGTCGTCATTTGATGACCTCATTGCCAGCAGCTTGAGCGCCAATATTTTTGTTCTTGTGGACCAGATTCCGTTGTCGCAGTAATTGTCTGCTGAGTAGTATTCGTTGCTTACGCATTGGGTTTCAGGATTATTCGAAAGAGGGTTCAGCATGCACATTGATTCATCGGAACAGAAGCCGCAGGGCTCGCCGGCAGGAGCGCATTTCAGCACTGCCCTTTTCCATTCGCCGTCAATGCATCGGTGGTTGCGAAGAGGCTGAGCTGTCGGATTGTTTCTTTGGCTTGCGATGCATGAAGTGCCGTTCCAGCATTCTGTTGCTGCGCAGCACTCTGCCGCCATTTCGCGCTGTGCATTATTAGTCGTGGTAGTGGTTGTTGTGGTGCTTGATTGTACAATTGCCAGATTATAGACTCTTTCTTGTCCTGCCCTGTCTATGCTGAAGCTTGTTCCTGCAGCACCGAGATTTGAGCATCCGTCTTCAGAATTGCAGCTTGACGGCTTTGGGCTTACTACCCTATAGCCTTGAGGAACTTCAAAAACTATTCTGTAATTGCCGCGGACTGGCACGTTATTAAACTCGTAGGCGCCGCTATTTGGTGTATTGGTTGGTCCGAATAATGCCCTGTTATTTGTGGTGTCTTCTATTTTTACATCGACTTCGCTCTTTCCCTGCTCATTGGAATCTTTGACACCATTTTGGTTTGAATCAACGTACACAACACCTTTGACTTTTCCTGGATGAGTTGTTAATCCTGTTATGCCTGCAACCTGTCCGGTTATTGGATTTATAGCTGTAACTCTTCCAGTAATTTGGTTTGTTGATTGGCTGTTGTCTTGAGGAGGCGCATAGCTTAGCCTTGTCTTATCTCTTCCCTCTGTTGGAACCCAGGTTTCATTAAATGAGCAGTAATAATTTCTTTGGTCGATATTAAAGCAGTAGTCATGATTTGTTATTAATTCATTGTTTGTTCCCTTGTCAAATAGCTTCAGCAATACGTTGTTATTTGGGAAAAAGTTTGTCTTATCGATTGCGCACCCATGGAAATTTCCCCCATAAAGAATCACTGCATTGTTTTCAAATAAGTCTATGTTCTGTCTTGTTGGAGTTGCCGTCCAGCATGCCTTGTCTTTGCCGGCTTCATTATGATATTCGCAGACTCCCGGCTCGCCGCAGCATCTTGTTCCAAGCCATGGCGAGCCGATTCCTTCGCATAAATTTTTGTTCCTGTCAACAGCGCCTGGGCTTCCCTGCTTGGTTATTCCGGGAGCATCAAGATTTATTGTGAATGTGCCATCCTCTCTGCAATAATAAATTATATTGCTTCCATAAACATGGTTTTGCGGCAGCGCCCTGTTCCAGCTTGCCTTCTCGATATAACCTATATTGGCAGTGTCTCCCAATGTTCTTCCGGACCATATGTTGATTATTATGCCGTAATATTCTGGACCCTGATTGTTTGTAGTTGGTGGTGGGGTTGGCGTAGTACCTGATGATGATTTAATGGCCAGATTATATTCTCTCTCTTGCCCTGCAGAATCTATGCTGAAACCTATTGAATCATCGCCACCGGAGCATATTGCTTGCGATGGGCATGGTGACGGTCTTGTATTAACTTTCTCATAGCCTTGTGGTATTAATATTTTCAGCCTATAGCCGCCGCGAACAGGCAGATTGTCATACTGGTAGGCGCCGTTATTGTTTGTGTTCATCATGTTCCTGAATAATGCATTGTTGTTTCTTTCGTCTTCTAATCTTACATCTACTTCGCTTTTCCATTGCTCATTGCCGTCCTTGATGCCGTCTTGGTCTGAGTCAATCCATACAACTCCCCGGACTCTTCCTGGATGAGTTGTTAATCCTGTTATGCCTGCAACCTGTCCTGTTATAGAATCTGCTGCCACTACACTTCCGCTTCCAGACGTGCCTGTCCGTCTTCTCACAATTATTGCATCTGCAGACTCCTTATCATTGCAGTTTTTTACCTTTCTTGCTTCAAATCCCCTGCTTTCAAGCTGGCTTATAACTCGATTGATGTAATCGTTAATCGCATTTAAGTCGTCATTTCTTTTAGACATGAGTCCGCCAGGATTGGCTGACCTTACATTATTTATTGCAGCCCTCACCTCAGATTCATATTGTATAGGTCCTGGAGAAGCATCGCAGCTTCCTATTGGAGAAGAAGTGCCGCATTCTCTTCTAGCCTGTGTTGTAGGCGGCTGAGATTGAGTACTTGTGCATCTGCTCGTGTCAAATTTGCATGCATTGCTGCCTGCTGTGTTTGGATAACAGGTCAAAGTTCCTCCTGTAAATGCGCTGTCTATGTCCTGGCATCGCTTGTTGTTTAGGTTTGTACCGTCGCAGTCTTCATTATTCTCTCTTTGGTTGTTATTGCCGCAGGTTGACGGAGTTGGAGTAGAGGTTGGTGTTGAAGAGCCTACTAGCTGCCATTCGTTGTTTGGTGTGCATTTATATCTGCTATTGCCGCTATTGAAAAATTTGTCAGTTCCTCCGTGATAAGCAGAATTACACAAATACCAATTTCCGTCATATCCGCATAATAAGTCTCCTTTTGGTTTGTAAACTCCTTTACTTAATTGAAGAAGACAATTGCCACAATTATCATCGTTAACATACTCATTATCACCGAAACCTTTCCTCATCACTACTTTAGCATCTTCATTACAATCTCCCCAATAAGTAGAAACACCATCTGATAATCTACCATTACGACTTATTATCTTTCCATAGTTGGCATTTGCTCCGCACTTGTCATCCCTATTAATTCTGTCT
>JACPMV010000045.1 GCA_016185845.1 Candidatus Woesearchaeota archaeon
TACCGAATTATCATATTTTATTTCTAGGACTTTGAGTCTTATATTGAAAAGCTCAAAAGCAAGGTTACCCACATAGTTAGAATAATATTCTAAATCCTTTAGATTTCCACTTATCCTTACCTCATAATTAGTGGAACCTCTTTTGGTTTTTTGGAACCCTATGTGTCCATCGCCCACAATAGTTCCAATAAATTCTGCTAGTTTTGGTGTCAATATATCTGGAATTATGATATTCTTTCTTATATCGTTATTGCTGAATTTTATTTTTGATAAATCGAGTTTCATCATAATCACCGCTCCTTCAAGTTTTAAGCCTGTGTAAATGATTTTAGTTTAAATACTTCACGTCGGTAAATGTCCAGTGTCCAGTGGTTGTATGGTATATATTTTAGAGAACATAAATCATAATTTGACTGCTGAAACACTAAATAAGTGATTTGATGAAACGAGATAAAAATAACTAAAGCAATAAACTTGACAAATATTACAATAAAACTCCTTTTTTTTCTAAAATCCGGTAAAATAAGTGACTGCAGACAATGTGCCCCCCATAAATGTCGGCCTTCTATATTTTCCTAATGGATTATAAAATTTAATTGTTTCGGTTACCTTTTCTTTAAGATTAAAATTTTTCAGGTAATTGATTGGGTGAGTTAAAAACTGAGCTGCATATTTTGCTGTGATTCCTATAGTCTTGGCACCCAAATAAAAGATGCCAGAGGCTATAGCCGAGCTTGTGTAGGAATATCCCAGCCCAGCTAAAGTAAGCCCTATTTTTATAGTTTTATTGGAGCTGTAAGCAGACACCAAAAAATCCCAGATACTGGTTTTTGCATTTGGTGTATTTACTCTTTCCTCAAGCGTGTCTTGCGCCATTGGAGAATGTAAAATTATCGTACCTAAAAAATATAGTTGTTGTTATATACCACAACATTTATTAATAAACTAAATATCCAAATAAAAATGATTGAAGAAAACCTGTCAAAACTCGGATTCAGCCCTTCGGAAATAAAGATTTATTTGCATCTATTAAGAAATGGAAGCAGTTACCCGAATAAAATAAGCGCTGAAACTAAAATCAACAGGACAAATGTCTACGAGGCACTGTACAGGCTGGTCTCCAAGGGGGTTGCGTCATTCATAATAAAAAATAAGGTCAAATGGTTTGAAGCAAAATCCCCTGATTCTTTGCTAACTTTGGTCAAGGAAAAGGAAGAAGAGCTAAAATCAACAAAATCTGATATTTCCAAAGAAGTCAAAAAATTAAAGCAAATTAAATTTGATGAAAAGCCTCTCGAAGCGGGTATTTTTGTAGGCAAGAAAGGTTTGAGGATGATTTTTGAGGATATACTTCGGGAAAGAAAGCCAGTCTCATTGATAGCAGCAGAGCTTCAGTTCAGGGATTTCTTCGGCCCCTATTTTGAATTATGGCATAAGGAAAGGGCCGAAAGGAAAATAATCCAAAGAAGCATATTCCCGGCAAAATTTAAAGGAAAACTTGAAAAGAGAAACTTATTGGAATACAAATTTGTGGATAATAAGTTTACAAACCCGACAACGACAATAATTTATGGGAACAGTGTTATATTTATACAATGGTCGGAAGAGCCAATAGCAATTAAGATAAGCAATAAGGAAATATCAAAATCCCACCTTAATTACTTTAATTTGTTATGGGATTCTAAACAATAATCTTTATATATACTTACTATTTACTGCCTATTTAGTATGGAAATACGCAATATACAGAAAACAGGGGACATGCATTATCTATACCTGCCTACTTCATGGTGCAGGGAGCATAAAATAGGCGCACGCTCAAAAGTAAGCATAGAGCAGAATTCTGACGGGACATTGGCTGTCTCGCCCCAGATAACCGAAAGGAAGCCGAAGCACCTCAAGTTCAGCATCTCTGAAGACGACCAGGAGATAATCCACAAGCTTGTTGTTGCCAGCTATATCAACCCAGTCGCTTCTTTCGAGATTAATTTTGAGAAAGAGATGGATTTCACCAAGCTGCTGAACCAGAAAAGGCTGATTAGCCTGGAGTCTGTCGAGATAGACAAGAAGCAGATAACATGCCACGGCTCAATATCAATAAGCGACCCGGAATCACTGCTGAAAACAATGGTAAGAAAAATTAAGAACATGATAGTGGTGATGCAGAAAAGCTATGACAAGGAGCTCATTGAAAGGTACGAAGACGAGATAGACCGGAGCAAGATGCTGATTGACAAGTCAATAATAGGCTCGCTTACATATGAGAGGACAACAAAGCTAAAGACTATAGACCTGTACTACATATCATTGATATCAAAAGACCTTGAGAGGATGGTTGATCACATGATTAAGATAAGCGGCAAGGAAACCGAATTCCTGGATTCAGTCTACAATGTAATTGATCAGCTGCAGTCTTTGATGGAAAACACTGGCAGCCTTAACCACAAGACAGCCCTTCAGTTCATAAAAAAAGTAAGCAAAATAAAAAACTCAGAAGTCAAGGACATAAAGAGCTATGACAAAGAAAGGGTAAGGCTTTCATTGACTACAATCGCAGAGGTAATCACGGACTGGGCAATAACCAAGGAGATAGAGAAATAGTCATTTTTTCGGCTTCATGATTGCATATTGCACTGCCATGGAAAGCCTGCCAAGTATTATTCCGATTGTAAAAAAAGACCCGTACTTTACATAAGTAAGTATCTGGTTAAGTTCCATATATATTAGGAACAGGCGCCAGATAGAAAAACCAGACCCAAATGAAAAACGTAAACTATTTATTAAATATGCTTTATGTATTACATTTACAAGTGTTTTTCATAAACTATTTAGCTTATGTTATTAACTGCGCAAAAAGTCCATTTTCAAAGGTGAATTAATGAGCCATATGATTGCAGAAGAAGAGGGGAAGGAAGCTTCCATTCTGATGGAGATAAGGGAAGCTGAAAAAAAGGCAGAAGAGATAATTGAGAGAGCCGGGCTCCAGAAGGCTTCTATTGTGCAGGAAGCCAGAAAAGAGGCTGCAAGGCTTGTTTCCTCGAAGCTGGAAGAAATAAGAAAAAGCCAGGAAAAGAAGCTCATGGATTTCAGGGAAAAATCCAGGCTGCTTGGAGAGGAGAAGGCGTCAGAGGGAAAAGTCATGGCCAGGCAGATTAAATCGAAATCCGACAGGAACATGCAGAAAGCTGTTGATTTTATCCTTAAAAAATTTGAGGAGAGGATGTAGATGCTCAGGCCGCATGAGATGAGCAGCGTTGTAATTACCGGGCCTAAAAGCGTGCAGGAACCCATAATCCGGGAGCTTCATGATATGAAAATACTTCACATTGTCGAGCACTCAAAAAACGAGCTTGCAGACATAGGGATTCCTTTGGAAAGCGCCGGCAGGCTTTCAGAGACGCTTGTAAAAGCAAGGGCATTGATTTCTGCTCTTGGCATAAAGAAAGAGGGAGCTTTCGAGCTGAAGAAAGAGCTTCTGGATGTTGAATCGAATGTGAATAAGCTCAATGGCGAGCTGAACTCCATTCTTGAAGAGCTGAAAAGAATAGATGCTCAGCTCGCAAAAAATGATTCAATAAGGCAGGAGCTGGAGCTGCTGAAGGGAATTAATATCAATCTTGACAATTTCACTTCCTGCAAATCGCTTGCCTCCTTCACAGGATATATCAGTTCAGATGTCCTCCGGCTGAAAGATGAAATTTCCAAAATCACAAAAAGCTTCATGCTTCTGGAATCAAAGGCAAAAAAAAGGAATTTTATAGCATTGTTTGCTGACAGAAAAAGCGAAGAAAATATTTCTGACATCCTCAAAAAAAGGAATTTTGCCCAGGTTAATTTGGCCAATGTGCAGGGCATGAAAGGCGCTGCATCCCAGAACCTGGCAAGGATAAATGATGAGTCGTTAAAATTGCAGAAATTAAGGAATGATATAATGCGAAAAATAGAAAAGCTGGGCACAAATAATAAAGGATTCCTCATAGCATCGGAAATATTTTTGAGGGAGCAGCTGGAAAAGGCAGAAGCTCCCCTGAAGTTTGCCTCGACCACAAATGCTTTTTTGGCAAAAGGATGGATACCTTCCGAGGATTTGAAAAATTCCATAGAAAGGCTCAACAAAGCAGGCCGCAACAAGATTTATATCCAGTTTGAGCCTGCAAAGAGCAGCCAAAAAGCTCCTGTCAAGCAGAAAAACCCGAATCCAATAAAGCCGTTCCAGTTCTTTATGGACCTGTACAGCATTCCCACTTACAGGGAAATTGACCCCACCTTTTTTGTCTTTCTTACATTCCCGATATTCTTCGGCATAATGCTCGGCGACATAGGCTATGGCATTGTAAGCCTTGGCCTGTTCTGGTTCCTCAAAATAAAAATGCCAAAGGCAAAAAATTTCTTTAATGTGCTGATTTTGGCGTCATTAGTCTCGATAATTTTTGGCTTCCTGTACGGGGAATTTTTCGGTCTCGAAGAGATAGGAAATTATCACCTGTGGCATGCGCTTAGCAGGGCGAAGGACATGTTCACCCTGATGTACATCTCGCTTGCAATAGGCGCTGTGCATGTAAATATCGGATTGATTATTGGGTTCATCAACGTTTACGGGGACCATGGTCTTATGGCAGCAATATATGAGAAAGCAGGATGGATTGTGCTTGAGCTCGGAGTTGCCATGCTTGCACTGTCGCATTTCAAAATTATTGTAATATCTCCCTGGATAGGGGCTGTATTTTTGGCTGCCGCAGTCATGATGCTGTTTAAGGGCGAAGGCGTGAAAGGAATAATGGAGCTGCCAAGCATTTTCACAAACATCCTGTCTTATGCCAGGCTGATGGCCATCGGACTGTCATCAGTTATACTTGCAGTCATAGTCAATGACTCAGCCGGGCAGTTTTTCCACAAAGGCGGCTTTTTTATACTGATTGGGATTTTAATTTTAGTTATAGGGCACCTGATTAACATAATGCTTGGGCTGCTGGGAAGCTTTTTGCATTCATTAAGGCTCCACTATGTCGAATTTTTTTCAAAATTTTTCACGGGCGGTGCGAAGAAATACGCGCCATTCGGGCTTAAAGATGAATAAAAATAAATTAAAACAATTATAACGCAAATTCGAAGTAAAATTATAAATAGTCGAATTTGCGAGATTGAAAATTCAAGCTAAAGCATGAGGTATTAAACCTTGAATTTTCAATAAAAAACATTAGGAGGTAAAAAATGGCAGTGGATATTGGAACAGGATTGATTGCACTGGCAGCAGGAGCAGCCATAGGCTTAAGCGCTATCGGGGCAGGCATCGCCGAAGGTAGGATCGGAGTGGCGGCAGTGGGTGCAATGGCTGAAAAAGAAGAGCTTTTCGGAAAAGGGCTTGTGCTGACAGTCATACCCGAAACAATAGTCATTTTCGGGCTTGTGATTGCCATACTTGTGATACAGATGGCAGGCGGCTGAACAATAAAAAAATGGGACTGGAAGCTGTAAGGGAAGAGATTATTAAGAGCGCTAAGGAGCAGGAATCGGCTTTGATAGCGGAAGCCAGAAAAGAAGCATCAAGAATAATGAAGGATGCTGAATCCAAAGTAAGGGAAATTGAGGAAAAGAGCGAGGCTGAGGCAAAGAAATCAATAGAGGCTATTAAAAAGCAGGCGCTTGCATCCGGAGAAATGGAAAGCAAGAAACTGCAGCTCGAGGCAAAGAAGCAGGCTATAGAA
The DNA here is from genome assembly GCA_016185845.1 of Candidatus Woesearchaeota archaeon. Classification (GTDB taxonomy): domain Archaea; phylum Nanobdellota; class Nanobdellia; order Woesearchaeales; family GW2011-AR4. The sequence continues at coordinate 5,706 of JACPMV010000045.1, forward strand.
AGGGCATTTGAAGAGGCAAAAAAAAGCCTGGAAATCATGGATGACAGGAAACGGGAGTCAATGATAAGAAATCTGCTTGAAAAGGCAAAAAAAGAAATTGATGCGGCTTCCGTATACTGCAGCAAGGCAGATGCAAAATTATTGAAAGGAATCAAGACAGAAAATATTGATATTGCGGGCGGCATAATAGCCGAGAACAGCGAAGCCACAATAAGGGTCGATTACAGCTTTGATACAATGCTCGGGATGATAAAAGATTCGGAGATGCAGAACATAAGCAAGCTGCTGTTTGGATGAAGATGCAGGAACTTAAAATGGAAAGCAAGCTGAAAAATAATGATACTATAAGGCTGGGATTTTATCCTTACACATATGTAAGGACTGTCGTAATGAGATCCCTTCTTTTCAGGAGGGAAGATTATCTCAAGATGCTTAAGATGGGCTTCAGCGAGATAGCGAAGTTCCTGCAGGAATCCAATTACAGGAAGGAGATCAATGAGCTGGCCACAAATTATTCAGGCCCCGATCTGCTCGAGCTTGCGCTCAACAAAAGCCTTGCGGAGTCCTTCAAGAAGCTTATGAGGATTTCGCCTGGCGAGCTTGGGCTGCTGATAAGGGAATATACAAAAAGGAAAGATATTGAAGATTTGAAGACCATAATAAGAGGAATATTTACAAATGCCGGTGAAAAAACAATCACAGCTTCCATTACAGGGGCAGGTACATTAAGCCGTGATTTTTTGGCTTCTTTGCTGAAAGAAAAGTCAGTGGAATCAATCCTTAACTCAAACAGGCTTGTTGACTTTTCATTATTCAGGGAAGGGCTTAAGGAACTGGGCGAAAAAAGAAGCCTTGCAGGCATAGAAAATGCTTTTGACAAATATTATTACACGCAGCTTGCAAAATTTTCAGAAATGCTTCCGGAGGAAGGCGAGCTGTTCAGGAATTTCATCCAGAAGGAAGTTGAGATTTTGAACCTGCTTGCAGTTCTAAGGCTGAAGAAAGCCAGGTTCGGGCTTGAGTCAATAAGGAATTTTATAATACCTTCCGGAAATGGAGTCCAAGATGCAATGATGGTGCAGCTTGCGTCAACAGAAGACATTGACAATATTTCAGGATTGCTGCAGAAGACAGAATACAAAAATATTGTATCAAAAGGAATAGAAGAATTCAGGAAGACTGGTTCGCTGATCATGCTTGAAATTGAGCTGTACAGGCATCTGCTCAAGCAGTCCCTGCTGTTCATGCACCAGCATCCCTTGTCAGTTGATGTGATATTGGGATATATGTTCGCCAAGGACGTTGAAGTAAGGAATTTGAGAATAATCATCAAGGGCAAGCAGCTCGGCTTGGGCGAGCAGTTCATCGAAAGCCAGCTAGTGTATTAATAGAGGTTTACAAAAATGAAGCTTAACAACAACATTATTTTGCCAGCACTTGTTATTTTTTTAATATTTATAAGTTCCTGCACAAATCAAGTTGATATTTTGCTTTCTGAATGTAATGGACTTCAAGATACATTAGATAAGAATTATTGCTATGCTGATATTGCCGCAGAAAGAAAAGATGCATCAATCTGCAATAAACTAGAGGATAAGAATATTTGCTATTCAAGTGTAGCCATCAGAAATCAAGACGAAATTATTTGTGAAAAAATTCAGAATCAGAGCGAAAGAAATATTTGTTTTTCATCAATCGCTTCGCTTAAATCTGACTTATTAATTTGCGATAAAATTCAGGAGCAAAATGATAAAGATGGGTGCTATGAAGTGATTGCCGAGAATAAACAGGATTCCGAGATTTGTGACAAGATTCATTATCAAAGCAATAGGGAAGAATGTTATTATTATATTGCAGGAGGATTAAGGGATGTAAAGCTTTGCGATAAAATACAAAACAAAAGTTTGATAGAAGATTGTTACAATTTTGTTTATTCTTTTGTTGCGGAAGAAAAGGATGACATTTCAATTTGCAACAAAATAACAGATTGGTCTAAAGGAACATGCTACGGGAATATTGCATTCATTAGGCAAAATTCTTCTTTTTGTAGGGTTAAGGACCAAAGTGTTCAAGCTGGATGCTATATCGTCTTAGCAGGAAGGACTAATGACCTCTCTTTTTGCGATAAAATCGAAAATGAAAGCCTTATAGGCGAGTGTTATGGGCATCTTTCATTATATTTTTCATCTAAAGGAGCGGGATATGATATTTCATTTTGTGAAGAATTAAAAAGCACAATTTCTAAAGATAGTTGTTATCTTTTCATTGCAGAAGCACAACCTGACGTTAAAGTTTGTGAAAATATTATAAATCCAAATTTAAAAGAAGAGTGTTACATTAATGTTAAAGGAATAATAAATAGTAATCCGCAATAAAATGGTAAAAATAGCATCTGCAGGAAGCAACGAATTTGTCGTAGGCTTTCAGCTGGCAGGCATAAAAGATTCGTTTGAGCTGGCAAAAGAGCCGTTTAATCAGCTTAAAGAAATGAAATCAAAAAAGGATTTTGGGATCATAATTTTAGAGGAAAAAATAATGGAAAATCTTGAGCAGCATCAGAGGCTTGAGATAGAGGACTCAGTAGATCCTGTATTCATCCCGGTCTCGGAAAAAGCAGAGCAGGACAGCCTGAGAAGGCTGATAAAAAGATCAGTTGGTGTTGACCTATGGAAATGAAAAACAGCCAAGGCGTATTGTACAGGATTGCAGGCCCTGTTGTAGTTGCAAAAGGCATAAAGCCGAGAATGTATGATGTATGCAGGGTTGGAAATGAAAAGCTCATGGGCGAGGTCATCCAGATAGACGGCGACAAGGTCATAATCCAGGTTTACGAGGACACATCAGGAATAAAGCCGGGCGAGCCTGTAATTAATACAGGCGAGCCGCTGAAAGTCGAGCTAGGCCCCGGAATGCTCGGTTCGATCTATGACGGCATACAAAGGCCATTGCCTGTCCTGATCAAGCAGATGGGGGATTTCATTAAAAGGGGAGTTGATGCTCCTGGCCTTGATTATGGAAAGAAATGGGAATTTAAAGCCACTGCAAAAAAAGGAGAAGAAGTTTCAGGAGGCAGCATATTGGGCGAGGTTGAAGAAACTCCCGGCATAATCCACAGAATACTTGTGCCTCCGGGCCAAAAAGGAAAGATTGCAGAAATAAAATCAGGAAAATTCACGGTAAATGACATAATCGGGAAATTAGACAATGGGTTTGAATTGAGGCTTAAGCATAATTGGCCTGTAAGGGTTCCAAGGCCTGTTTCATCAAAGCTCAAGCCAGATTCTCCATTGATAACCGGGCAGAGAATTTTTGACTCATTGTTTCCTTTGGCAAAAGGAGGAGTGGCTGCAATTCCAGGGCCGTTTGGAGCGGGAAAAACAGTAAGTCAGCAGCAGCTTGCAAAATGGTCTGATGCAGA
>JACPMV010000046.1 GCA_016185845.1 Candidatus Woesearchaeota archaeon
AATATTTGTTGTTTATTATTTAAACAAGACAAAAAAGGCTGGATAAACCCTTATGAACGAAAATAAACAATTTTAAGCCATTTTCAGCCGAAACAAATCTTTTAAAACATAAGGTACTGCGAATAAAGAATATATAAAAGGATAGGTTAATGCTATAAAATGAGCCGAATCAAGTTATTTTTTATTTTATTGGCAACTGCCATGCTCTTTATTGCTGGCTGCGCGCAGGGCCAAAATTCAAATGAAGATTTGGAATTTAAAAATATGTGCCAGCAATCAGGCTATCAATGGATGAAGATGAGGCCTACCGAGAACGGCAAATTCATCAGGGACGCAGGGGAATGCTTTGGTTGCATGGTTGAAATCGAGCATGTTTGTGGCAGGGAAAAATTTGAAGAGATGACGGGAAATATGGAAAACAATATGCATTCAATGCAGCATATGGCCATGACAGCGCATGCGGGCACCAGAAGCTCTGTTGACATTCATATGTATAAAGTCGGCTTTATAAGGCCTGATGCGCAGCTTGGAAAAGAAGGACTGCTTAAATTCACAATTAACGATATACAGTTCAAAAAACCAGTATCGGATTTAGAAATAGTCCATGATAAAATAATGCACGTTGTTCTTGTAAGAAATGACTTAAAACATTTTGACCATGTTCATACTGAAATGACAGAGCCAGGAGTTTTTTCTGTTCCTTACAAATTTTCTTCGTCAGGAACTTACAGAATCTGGGTTGATTTTACGATAAATGGAATGCAGCATATTGTCGATTTTGACATTAATGTCCCGGGCAGTGTGGAATTAGGGGAAAAAGATATGCTAGACGGGCTGAAAGTTAATTTTATTTCATCGAAAGAAATTGCAGCAGGAAAAGAAACTGAGTTAAAATTTGAAATTTTTGACAAAAGCAATAAGCCAGCCCCAATAACAGAGAAATTTTTAGCTGCAAATGCCCACTTGATAGCAATAGACGAAGCTTTGGAAGAATTCAACCACAATCATGACGAGAATTTTGACGAGGATAACGAGCTAATATTCAGTCACACATTTACAGAGTCTGGAAAATACAGGCTTTGGGTCCAATTTTTAGCGGAAGGAAAAGTTAGAACAGCCGGCTTTGATATTGTGGTGAAATAATATGAAAAAGATGCGATTAATGCTATTAATTTTCATCTTTGCAATTTTTGCAATTGGCTGCTCTCAAAATAATCCGCAGAAAACAGCGCAGGATACTATAAGCAACCTGAGGAAATTCGCCCCTGTCTCTTCAGAGTACCCAAACAAGCCCGCTCCTTTATTTACTCTGACAGACGATAAGGGAGTTCAATTCACAAGCGAGGACCTGAAGGGCAAAATCTATGTTCTGCAGGGATTTTCTCCCGGGTGCAGCTCCTGCGCAAGAGAAATAGGGAATTTAAATAAAGTCTACAATAATTTTCAAGATAAGAATGTTGAAATAATCTCATTGGATATTTTAAGCGAGGACATAAGCGGGGCTTTGGACACAAAGGAGCAGTTTAACGGCGGAGACTGGATATGGGCAGTTGATTTTGACGATGTCGCTGCAAAATTCGGAATGAGAACTTTGGAGTCCACCTACATTGTGGATAAGGAAGGCATTATACGGTATAAAGACGAGATAATCAGCAATCCCGACACGCTAATAAAAGAAATTGAAAAGCTGGTATAATATGGTAAGCTTATCGTTGGCTGCATTGGCTTTTTCTTCCGGCATGATTACTTTTGTCAACCCATGCGGGTTCGCGCTTCTGCCGGTGTACATAACCTACTATTTTAAGAACGAGGGCCTGGAAAAAAGCTCTGCTGCAAAAAGAATTTTTGCTGCCTTGATATTGGGATTGATTGTAAGCCTGGGCTTTGTTGCCGTATTTTTATTGATAGGCTCGGTATTTAATTATATCGGAAAGGGGCTGTTGGCCTACGTAGGATGGCTTGACTTTGGCATCGGAATATTGCTGATGGTTATAGGGTTTATCTATCTGTTTAACTTGAATGCAAAGCTCAATTTAAGCAAGCTAACTAATCTGGGAGAAAAGCTCAAATCAAACAAATTAAGCAATAAATACGCTTCATTCTTCCTGTACGGGGCGGGATTTGCAATAGCATCATTGGCGTGCACTCTGCCAATATTCCTGCTTATTGTCGCAACTGCTGCAAAAGCAGGCGGCTTTGCAGGCAGCATGCTGGTTTTCCTGATTTATGCGGCTGGGATGAGCCTGTTTATGATCCTGTTTTCAGTGGCAATCGCATTATCGAAGAGCGCAATAGAAAGAACATTAAAAAGATGGATGCCTCACATATACAAGCTTGGAGCAATAATAGTGATTTTGGCAGGAGCTTATTTGATATACAATCAGGTAGTACTTGGAAAGCTGTTTAGTTATATATAAGGCAAATTAGCCCTTATGAACGATAATAAACCATTTTAAGCCTTTTTTAAGGCAAATAAGGTTTTTAAACAATACTGTTTTCCAAGTAAAATATATATAAAAATATAAAAAGCCCTTAATTACATATAAAAATGACTCACGAAAGCAAAGATGACCTTTTTTTAGAGAAAGTTATAATATTCTTAATCGTTTTAGTTGGAGCTATCCTTATTTACAGCCGATTCCAGTTTGCGAAATTGTCATCTAATATTTTCTTTAACGCTGCTTCATTTTTACTGGTATTAGCTCTAATAGGATTAGTTGTATGGTTATTTTTAAGCAAGGAAAAAGGTGAACATGCCTTGCACCATATTGAGCACGTTGCAAAAGCTGAAAGAAAGCCATTCACCTTTTTTGAGAAAGTAAGCTACAGCCTTGTTGCTGCTGTTGCTTTTATGGTATTTTTCAGCCAGATCCAGATTTCGCAAGTCAATGCCTTGGTTAGCGGAACATCATCCTCGATAAGCAGTTTTGCCAAGTCTGTATCAACTCCCTTAAAGCTCGGCTCAGGCAAAGGCGGTGTAGTTATAGGCCCTCAATTGAATACAGATGGCAGAACAACTAAACTAGTGGAATGGCCTACAATAAGTGAAACTCCTTCTCCGAAAGAAACAGGAAACCCTACGCAGGATGCAATTGCGGCAGTTGTGCCGACAGGCACTCCTTTTTATATTTTGGAAGGTCCGGGATTAGAGAGGATAAGGGGTGCAACTTTTGACGACCCGATAACAAGCCAAAAGGTCTGGGCTTCTTTGCTTGGCTCCAGGAGATTTGGAACAGAGAATGCAATACAGCTTACGCCAGAAGAAGAGCAAAGATGGAATAAGCTTACAGGCGTTTTTACATGCGATTTTTGCTGTGGCGGCCCAAATAGCGTTACAACGATAAACAGGTGCGGATGCGCCCATAGCTATGCATGGCAGGGCATGGCAAAATTCTTCATAAAATATTATCCGGAGTACACTGATGAGCAGATACTTGGCGAGATGACAAAATGGAAAGGCCTATGGTATCCTCAGGGAATGATTCAGGATTATTTGGTATACACTGGCCAGCAGCCGGCAGATATACTGACCCATGGCGGCTCAATCGGAATAAGGCAGCAGTTCCTTCAGAGCGGCTCAAGTGCCCAGCAGCAAACTCACGCATCAGTAACACCGCTTGACCAGCTGCCTTCAATGGTCGGCGGATGTTAAAGAATAAAATAAATCAAATAACAATCCAAAACTTTAAATAAACTTAAAAATTAACAAGGAGGAGGTAAATATGAACAGAAACGTAATAATTGTGATTGTGCTTGTAGTTTTGGTGCTACTGACAGCTGTTCAGGCAATACAATTAAGTGCGCTGAAGTCAAGCATAAGCACAGGCAAAGTTGCTGTTGGAAGCGTTCCAGTCCAAAGCTCGGGCGCATCAATTCCATCAAACATACAAGATCTGCCTTCAATGGTCGGCGGATGTTAGCATAATAATGGGTGGTAAAAAATGAATGCAAAACTAGTGGTATTGTTAGTTTTAGTTGTTGGAGTGATGTTGGCAGGTTGCAATTCAGCAAGCAGCGATGGCTACGCATCTTACAACCAGCAGCAAGGCCAGCAACAGGGCGGCCAATATGTTGGCGGCGGCTGCGGAGTTGCTGCAGAAACAGATTATTCAGTTCCATCAGCAGGCCAAGCTTCCGGGTTTTAGTTAAAAATGGAGCTAAGCAAGAGAGAGAAGCGCAAGCTTAGGCTGGAAAAGCTCAGGCAGGAAAGCCATGAAGCACATAATGAATACGAGCAGAGGCTTGAGCATCAAAAAGAGCTCCATCAGTCACACGAAAAATCAAAAAAATCAAGATATTACATAATCGGGGCGGTTATTGGAATTTTGATTTTGTCAATACTGGCTTACTCAGTTTATTCAGTCAACAAGCCCGGTCCTTACGACAGCTTTGCCAAATGCCTTGCCGAAAAAGGCGCCGTGATGTACGGTGCAATGGACTGGTGCAAATACACCCAGGCGCAAAAAGGAATGTTTGGAAAGTCATTCAAGTACATTAACTATCATGAATTTCAGGAACTGCCGGGCATAAAGAAGACGCCAACATGGGTTGTAAATGGGGAATGGCATGAAAACGTCCAGCCGTTTGACAAGTTATCTGCGCTGACCGGATGCAAAATTTAAAGTGATTTTGAATGGAAGAAAAAAAAGAAGGGCATCATCATATTCATAGTACGCATCATATCAATAAAAAAAATAAACTTGATATTCTCCTTATAGTTGCCGCTGTCCTTGGAGTTATTTTGATAATAAACATATTTTTGGCATTCGGCATAAACCAAAATTTAAAGAAGAACATTGAAGCAGCCAAGGAAGCTGCAAGGCCTGCAAAAATACAATTGACCTTAATAAAAAATTCAAAATGCGCTGACTGCTTTGATGCTTCTGTGCTTGTGGATTACGTCAAGTCGCAAAAAATAGAGCTGCTGAATGAAAAAGCCATAGAATTCAATTCAAATGAGGCAAAAGAGCTGATAAGCAAATATAAAATTGAGAAAATTCCGTCTATCTTAATTACCGGAGAGCTGGAAAAGCTGAATCTGGACGGCTTTGATAAAATCCAGGACGCTTTGGTTTTGAGCCAGATAAATCCCCCATATACAGATGCCGCAAGCGGCAAAGTCAAGGGACGGGTAAGCCTAAAGCTTGTAAAAGACGAGTCTTGCGTGAAATGCGATAATATGGAAGCCCTTATAGGACAAATAAACCTTGCAGGCATAAAGCTAGGGGAGAATAAGAACATAAGCGCATCCAGCCAGGAAGGCAAGGCATTGATTGCAAAATACAAAATTGGATTTGTCCCGACTATTGTCTTGTCTGAAGATGCAGGGGAATATGCAATAATACAGCAGGCATGGCCGTCAATAGGCACCAAGGAAAAAGATGCTTATGTCTTAAGGACAGTTTACCCGCCCTTCATAAATTTAACAACAGGCCAGTTAAGGGGATTGATAGACATTATTTATCTTACAGATAACAGCTGTGCTGATTGCTACAATGTAAGCTTCCATAAATCCGTATTGACAAGCCAGCAAAGCTTTGCAATGGCTATTGGGAATGAAAAAACAGCCGATATATCATCTGCAGAAGGGGAGGATTTGGTGTCAAAATACAGCATAACTCAGGTTCCTACCGTCATACTTTCTTCTGAAGCAGGAGTTTATCCTTCAAGCACGGGGCTGGCACAGTTCTTCTCAATAGAAAAGGACAACTCCTATGTCTTCAGGCAGCCGAGTGTTGTTGGAGCATATAAGGACCTGACAACAAATAGTATTGTAAAGCCGCAGCAAGAAGTGCAGTAAGCATGAGCAAAAAAGACATGGTTTTTTATGCCCTGATTGCCATTTTGCTATTACTGTTCCTATGGCAGTGGTTTTCAAAGGGGGCTTTGCTCGGGCAATTAAGCATGCAGTTAAGCGAGCTGCAGAAGGACAACAAGGACATTATGCTGTTATCGGGTGTCGGTCCCTTAAGGTCTGCGCATAACCATGCAGATGTCAAAGTTTACATCAACGGCAAAGCGATTGATTTCTCGCAAAGCAAATACCAGCTGGCTGCAAGATTCATTCATTTTGAGGAAGGCATTGGAGATGTGATCCATACCCATGCAACCGGCCTGACAATTGGGCATTTATTTAAATCTCTTGGCGCGGATTTCGGCAGTAACTGCCTTGCATTTGAGGAAGCTGATTACTGCAATGGGGGAAATGCAAGATTAAGGTTTTATGTCAACGGCAAGCCAAACGATGAATTTGACAATTATGTCATAAAAGACCTTGACAAGATCTTGGTTTCTTACGGGAACGAAAGCGAAGAAGAACTCCAAAAGCAATTGAATTCAGTCACTAATTTGGCAGCAAAGTACAGCGCAAACAGGTATTCTTAGATTTTTCAATAATTATTTTTTTAGAATTTTAAGATTATTTTTATTGAAAGGTATTATTAATGAAATCGTTCGTTATTGAAAGTGCGCTAATTGTCCAGCGCAGGTAGAGCTAAAATAATCAAGCGTTTAAACGCATTAACTAACACCCAATAACTAAAAAAACAATACGATTTAACATTAAATAAATCCATTACGAAAATTACAATAAAAATAACGAGAACGACCACTTTAGGCAAGCGTGATTTGGGTAACCCTTTTTATCTGGATGAACTATAAATCTTCTCGTCAAAATCACTTAAAGCGAAATCTTTAAATACTACTTATCTAATGTAAACTATATTCTAAAAGCTATAAATGGGGGATATAATGGCTATGCAAAATAAGGAGATATTCAATGTTTTTTTCAGGGAAAAGCCAGCAATGATGCTGGTTGAATTGAAAAATGCAAAAGGCGAGATTTATGCTTCTTCAGTCGCAAAAACAGTTGACTGCACTTATTCACATGTTGTGAAAATTCTTCAGGAGATGCAGAAAGCCGGCCTGATAAACTTCGAAAAGCAGGGCAGGCTGAAATTATTGACGCTTACAAAAATGGGCCAGGAAGTCGCAGACAAGATTGACGGGATAAGGGCTGTTCTGTAGAATTATGATAGTTCTTTTAAGAAATCATATCTAAAAGTCTACCCAATCTTCTCCACAGCGGCATACTTCCCAAGAATTTCTTTTGCAGCTTCAAAAAACTCATTTTCCTTGTCTGTTGGAATGACAGCTCCAGCAGCGTTCTGATGGCCTCCTGATTCTGAATTGCCTATGCCGCCAATTATCTCTTCAATTATCCTTCTCAGGTCAAGGGCGCCGTTGATATTGTTAGTTGTCCGCAAAGAAATTTTTGTATTTCCTTCAAGCGCCTGGGCCATGGAAAGTATAAACGTATTATTAGTCATCACATTTGATTTGGATAATATCGAGGCAAGAGTGCCAATCATGGTTGACATGACATTGTCTTTCGCATTTATTATCACAAAGTTGTTGCCCCAAAATATATCATCTGAAAACTTATTCTCATTGTACCAGTTCAATGCCTTGACTATCTCTTTTTTATAATCACCAAGGCTTCTTATTGCCTGCTGCTTGATTTTCTTGTCGCCCATGCAAGCTCCGATTCCATAAGACGCCTTTCCAAGCCTTCCGCATGCATTGAGCAAGGTTGCAAACTCTTTAGCATCTCTTGTAGGGCTTTCCTCGTCTTCATGAGGCAGGATATACACATTTCCAAGGACATCATCGGGCCTGGACTCGCTGAGCCTCTTCATGATTACTCCTGTGACGAGCTTTTTCATGTCTTCCTGGTCCAGATGAACTATCTTTTTCCAGCCATTGCCGTTTTTTGGGTCTATGCCTATTTGGTACAGGAACTGTATTGCGCCTGATTCAGAGCCGGAAACACCGGGTATATATGGGTCTGTGCAGTATTCAAGCGCTTTATGCAGCGGCTTGGTCTGGGACCCAAATATCCTTAGCCCTATATCGACTTTTATCTTGTTTTTCCTGACAGCAACATCCAGAATCTCTTTGTTCAGCTGCATGAATCCATTCTGTTCCTGCAAATCACCTACAGCTCCAATTATGGCTATATGCGCCATTTCTTCCATGGCTGGGTCAACAGCGCATGCAAATTTAAACACAACCCCTGCGCCTGAAATCTCTTTGCCTCCGTCAATGCCCTGAAGGTGAGGGTTTACAAAAACAATGTCTCCATAATCCTCATTTGCTATGCTGTGGTGGTCAAGAATAAACACTTTTTTGCCTTTTAGGTGCTCTTTTATTTCATCTATCAGTCCGGAGCCTATATCTGTAAATACAAAGCAGTTATACGGCTCAGAAGCAAGCTGAGTTATCACTGCCAAATTCAGCTGCTGCACTATTGAAACAGAGTATTTCCGGTTTTCTGCGCTGAGCAGTTTCACCATGATGGATGCCGCGCTTATTCCGTCAGCATCAAGGTGGCTTACCAGCCTTATCGCTTCCTTTTTGTCAATCTGCCTGAATGACTCTGCAGCTTTTCTCAGGCTTTCACTGAATTGTTCATAAGAATCCATCAAATGCACCTTAAAAATAGTAGGTTTTTAAGAACATAGCTCGTATTTATAAGTTTTCTTTTATTTAAGTTAAATAAAAATCACCCATTGTAATTTTAGATAATTATAAATCAAATAGTTCATTTGCCAAGAGTTTGATCCCTTGCTCTTCGAGCTAAGGTATAACCTATTCTTACCTCACTGACAATTTCTTGATTTTCAATATTTGGATGAAAGATACCATAAAATGGATTCCACCCTCCTCTAAATTTTCTTACAAAACCAGAGCCATCAAAAATGGGTTCATATGATTCCCAAAAACCATGTCCAGTTTTAACTATTCTTTCTTTTACCTCAAAACATCTTTGGGCTACCTCATCAATGCTATCTGCACTTTTCTTTGGTGGTTCATCACTAAAACATACTCTTATATCATACATCCAACCCCTATCATAAAAGATAACTTGCGGTTGCGTATCTTTATTTATAGCAACCAGATAGACTACTGGGCGTCTGTCATTGTCTGTTGTGCTTACTCTGTAGCCTTCAAATTCACCTTTCACAATTGATGGGGAGTTAAACATATAATCATCTTTACCGGTAATTGCTCGGTATTCATAGTCTTGATCAAGAAATTCAGTGTATGCTCCAACAATAGCAGAAACTAGTAATGCAGCTCTTGTTTTTCTCCATCTTCTTCTCTTAGGTATCTTCTTAGGCTTCTTTTCCATACTCGGATAAGAATAGATTACTACTATATTAAAGTAGTGAAAATTTAAGGTATATACGATAAAATTAATATTTTATTGACATATATAATTTTACAGAAAACGTTATAATTAACTAAATTTATTAGCTACTCTCCAAACCTTCTTTCTCTTTTATTGAACTCCTGTACGCATTTGACCAAATCTTTTTTTTTAAACTCTGGCCATAGCTTTTTGACAAATATCCATTCACTGTAGGCGCTCTGCCACATCAGAAAATTAGATGTCCTTATCTCCCCTCCGGGTCTTATGACCATGTCAGGCTCGCTTTGCAGGTAAAGATTCTGAGTTATCAGGCTTTCATTGATGTCGCTTGGCTTTATTTTTTTTGAATTTTTTATTGCCTTCCTGAAGGCATCAACTATCTCCTGCCTGCCTCCGTAAGCCATAGCAAAATTAACTGTGAACTTGCTGTATTTTTTTGTCTTTGACATTATTTCAAGCATAGAACGTTTCATACCTTTAGGAAACATGTTGATTCTTCCGATAAAATTAAACCTTATCCCTTCCTTAAAGACCCCTTTTTTCTCTTTTATATCCTCAATTTCGTTCCTGAACAAGCCAAACAGGTAATCAATCTCCCTTTTTGTCCTGTTGAAATTTTCAGTAGAGAATGTGTAAAGCGTCAGTTCTTTTACTCCAAGCTCCCGGCACCATTTAAACAGATCTTCGAGCTTCTTCAGCCCAAACTCATGACCTTTTAAGGAATTCAGGCCGAGCTTTTTGGCATATCTCCTGTTGCCGTCAAGGATAATTCCTATGTGATTAGGCGCCTTAGAAACCATTGGAAAGCGAAAGCTAGATTTGTTTATATACCTTTTGAATCAAACCCTGAACAGGAAAATAAGGCCCATTAACAGGCTGATTATGGAATATGAGATTATGGCAGCTTCCAGGTAGCCAAAAGCGCCCGCAGGTTCGCCGTCATATACTGCCCTTCCGGTAATCTCGGCTGCCGCGCCGTAATTAAAATCTATAAAAGCCCCTGTAAACAATGCAATAATCCCACTTATAACAAGCAGGATTCCTATGTATTTTGTCATTTTGTTTCTGCCTCTCTATTGTTTAAATAATTTTCCAAACAGGCTGATAAAAACATCCTGCGGAATCTCGATTCCGGATTCGACAAAAGCCCTTGCCAGCCTGTAGCCGTCATTTGATTCGTCGCCTTCCGGCCTGAATTCAAATATGTTATTTAAAGTCAGGCTGCACATAAACCCCTCATTGATCATCAGAACAGCATTCCTCCCATTTTGCATGACCTTCATACTGTTTAAATCAATTGCAAAATTATTTTTATCTATCTCGTGCCTGAAAAGTTCCCACTCAATCAAATCGGTTATTATTTTCCTGAAGCCATTCTCAGCAACATATTTTTCAACATTTTCAATTTTCACGAACTCAGGGAAACTAATGATATTTTTCACATTAAATGGGTAAGCTCTGCCGGCATAGCCGATTACCTTCTGCCTGCTGCCATTTTTCTTCCATTCGTTCTCAACAATATAGGAATACTCGTTGCCTTTGATTTTTTTAATTCTAAAGAACGCCATTTAATCAGTTAGGCACTATGAATTTATAAGCTTTTTGGCTCAGTTTTAGAATTATTTTCCTATATTGATTTAAGATTTAAGCGAACTTTTTTAGAAAAGGTTTTACTTTATAGCTGCAGCAAACTCTTTTTTGAATTTTTCATTTACCTTATGAATCCGCTGCACCGCATTTATTGTGGCATTTTTTGGGCTTATCTCGCCGTCAGTCTCAACAATCATCTGCGGCACGCTTATCTGCGGATGCCTTATGCTGTAAGTTGCAATCTTGACATGCTTGTCATTAAGCAGCTCAGATTTCAGCGCATTGCACAATGTGTGGTCTGCGCCTTTGACTTCAACAATCAGCTTGTTTTTTTTGTCGTCGAGAATTTTAATTTCCATTTTGCTTATTCATTAGGACATTCACTTCATTTAAAAATCTTTTGCTGTTTTATTCATCTGTTACTCAAACAGCCCCTCGTCGTCAAATCTTCTCAAACCTGAAGCAGCTGACATCTATCCTGCGTATTTGCCGACGGTGAAATGAAAAAGAAGCTTTCAGGGGAAATTTAAAATTCCAAATATGGGTGATTTTTGCGCCTTTTCCGGCTGAAAACCGCTCCAAAAAGCCCTTGCTCTCACTTTTATGGAAGGAGTACACAATTGGGGCTGTTTCAAGCGCTTTTTCAAGGAAAGAGATATCTGCATGCCTCTTCTTTGTGCCAAAGGGTGGATTCTGAATCACCACCTCTGCCTTGAGATTCCTTATGTCTGATATGCCCTGGCACTTGAATTCAGCCTTTCCGATACTATATCCCTCACTTTTCAGCTTTGAAATGCTGTTTTTGGCTGTTTCCAGGGCGTTTTTATCAGAATCTATGAATACTGCCCTATCTCCCCCCAGTAATAAGGCCCCAATACCCAAAATACCTGTTCCGCAGCCAAGATCCCCTATACTCTTTCCTTCTAGATCTCCCAGCAGATAAGCGTTCCAAATCACACTTGCTGCTACCTCGCTGTCTGTCGGATACTGCTCCTGCATCACTTTTGGGCTTTCAAAACCTTTCAGGCCCGATAAAATGATTGCAAGGCCCGATTTTGACATTGTTTTGCTCATATTAAACTCTCACTTTCCATGAATAAGCTTTTGATATTTATATTTTTTCAATATGGAAATTAAATATTGTAGATATTTTTATCATTTCAATATTGGCTGTATGTTCTTAAGCTTACTCCCACTTCATATTCACAAATTCAATAGTTATACATTATTTCAATATGGTAAATAATCAATATTATACCTTCCCTCTAACATCTGAGATACCCTCCTTTTATTTAATTTTTTGCAAAATTTTGCCAAAACAATCAGATTAATCCGCGCAAAAAATATCGGTTTTAATCGATTTTAAAATTCAACAAAACAAAAACAGTATTGTATGGTCTGCCATGTCATTCCCAACCCAGTCCCACTATATTCCCAATATTGTCCTATTTCAGTCCTATTCTTTTTAATTTGTCGTCTAGAAATAGTCCCAAAATAGTCCTATAATAGTCCCAGAATATTCCCAAGAATCAAAAGATTTAAATAAATGATAATAAATTCATTAATTATGTTCTGGAGAAAGGAAAAAAAAGATGATGCAGGAGAGAAAAAATTAATCCAGATAAACGAGCTTCTCAAACTGTCATTCGGCAACGTAAAAAGGGACACAACAAATATCTTCAAGTGGCTGAATTATTTGTATAGGAGAAACATGGAGCAGGAGCAGCTCATAAAACAGCTCCAGCTAGAGCTTTCCTATATGCCGAAAACAAGGGAAGACATCAGAAGGGTTATAGACGAATACTACTCTTTTGAGGGCATGATGGCAAAAATAAGGGACTTGAATTCCAAAATAGATGAAATGGCAAATATTCATATGCAAAAACAGGCAGCGCCTCAGCAGGCTGTTGCTGTGCAAAAAGAAGCGCCAAAAGAGATGCAGAATGAAATAAGCACGCTTTACCAAAGGCTTGAAAGGCTGGAGCAAAAAAAGATGTCAATGAAGGAAAAGATAGTCAAAAAAATCACCAGGAACTCGAAGGATTATGTGAAAAGCATTATCATTTCCTATATCAGAAAATACGAGCAGGTATCTGCCCTGCAGCTCAAGGAAATCGTGGTTGACGAGCAGGATTTGTGCTCAAAAAGCTCATTCTACAGGCTGCTGGAGGAAATAGGGCAGTCGGATGAAATTGCAGTCATGAAGCAGGGCAAGGAAAAGCATTATCTTATGAGAATACTGAAGAAAAACTAGCAAAATAGAAATCTATTTAAACAACCCTTAACTAAAAAATTTGGGGGTGAGTGCAATTTTGAGAAAAATATTTCTTAGAGGAATTAATCTAAAATTAGCGCCAGTCAGCAGGAGATTAAGGCAGGAATTTGCCAGGATAAGGCAGGAATTTGACGAGCACCTGCTTGCAATAAACGAGAATACAAATGAGATAACAGCAAATTACGAGTGCATAGGGGAGATTGAAAACAAGCTGGACAGGCTGAGCGAAAGAGTGGACCAAATCCACATGTTTCTGGAATCAGCGGGAATGCCTGCTGCAAAGCGGAATAATTTCGATGTCAAGAGGCTTAACAGGAGGGAGCAGGATGTCTTCCTGGTCATCTACACTCTTGAAGAGGAGAAAGGCAGCGTCACTTATGCAGACATAGCTGAAAAGCTCGGCATTTCAGAGCAGCTTGCAGGCAATTATGTGACTTCAATCATCGAGAAAGGGGTGCCGATAATAAAACGCTACTTCAACTCAAAGCCGCATCTGAGGCTTGATCCGGAGTTCAAGACCTTGCAGGCAAAAGAGAACATACTGCAGCTGAGCCTTATGGAGTTCGGGTTTTGAATTTTCTTTTAATTTTGATTTAATTATTTTAGGATTTGATTAAAAGATTTAAGCGCATTGTCAATCAATAGCTTTTTATATGATTTGATCCGCTTGATTTTAAGGTGATTCAAAATTAGTGTATTTTCATCCATACTTTTGCCCTTATGGGATTTTTTTTTGCATTGGCTGTCGATTTTCGCAGCTCCGCTGAAAGAGCCCGAGATGTGGTGGATTATTGTGCCGATATGGATCAATTGGTTATTTACGGAATTTTTCCAGGAAAAGCACGGAACATCATTCGGAAATGCCATAAGCAACGGTGCAATCGCGATATTTGCGAGCATTGACTGGACAAGGTACATGTACAGGCTTTACACGGAAGGGATAATAAGGAGTTTTACATTCGGGATTTTTCTGAAGGTCATAGTTTCACTTGGGGTTTTTGTTTACGGATTTTATGTGATAATTCTAAGCATAAAGACCCATAAGCTTGTTTATTTAATCGGCAGGATAAGGTGGGTAACTTACCTTTTGGTGATGTTCACTCCGATTGTCTATAATGTGATAAAGATGGATTTCTATACGCTTCTTGCAATTATCGTATTCTTCCCCCTGTATTACTGGATCATAGAAATTTTTGACAGAATAACGCCTGAGCCAAAGACTTACAGGCACTCATAATTCATCCAAAGGGCTTTTTACTTTCTTCAGCTGCTGTGTCGAGACTTTTGTGTAAATCTGCGTCGTTGACAAATCAGAATGGCCTAAAAGCTCCTGTATGACCCTTATATCAGTCCCTGCTTCAAGCAGATGCGTTGCAAAGCTGCTTCTTAATGCATGGCAGAAAACCCTTTTCTTCAGGCCTGCTTTTTTTGCGTTTTCTTTAACAATATTTTGCGCCTGCCTTATTGTTATTGGCCTGCCTTTTACCGAGAAAATGTACTGGCTGCTGTCTTTCTTTTTTGTAATGTAATCGTTAAAATGATGGATCAGGTTATTGGAGAGTATGATGTACCTCTCCTTGTTGCCCTTGCCGTGCCTTATCTTGCCCATCTTTTCGCTTAAGTCAAGGTCGTCAATTTTCAGATTGACGCATTCGCTGACCCTTAATCCGGAAGAGTACATAAACTCGATAAGAAGCCTGTGCTTTGGATTATCAACAGCGTTAAGCAGTTTTTTTATCTCATCCTTTGTCAGTACTGTGGGGAGCTTTTTTTCCAGCTTTGGCGCCTTAACCTCATTAAAGGCTGGATTTTGCAATATTTCCCTGTAGAAGAACTTGAGAGAGCTTAAGGCAAGATTTGCGCTCCTTGGGCTGTATTTTCGTTCAGAGAGCAGGTAAGCAAGGTACCTCTTTGCATCATGCTCACCGACTTCCTTTGGATCTTTTTTAATGAACTCAATGAAATTTTTGCTGTGGTACTTATAGGAATCAACAGTCCTTTTGCTGAATCCCCTTATTTTGAGCTCTGTTTCAAGTTTATCCAGCATCTCTTCATTTTTTGACATAGTTAGTGGGATGAACTTGAGTAACATCAAAACCTTTTTTTCTTAAATTTTCCTTTATTTCTTCATAATATTGATAAGTATGAATCATCTTATGGCAATTATGGCATAGGCCGATAAGATTCTTGTTGTCGTTATTTTTTCTATTCCCATCAAGATGGTGCAGGGCAATGAGCTTATCAAAGCCGCATGATGCACATATTTTTGTAATTTGGCGTAGTTTTTCTAAGCTTATGTTATGGTCTTTTCTGGCATTATAACTTAAGGTTAAATCATAGTGATGTAGTCTTGTATGACATCCACCGCAAAGCCCGAACGCCTTATGGGGTCTTAATCTCCCGCAGCTTTTACATTTAATTTCCTTGCTTTTCCAAGAATACTTCTTGTAACACTTGTAGCAGTAACCTTTGGAGTGATATTCCTTCCTTTCTTTACAACCTGGGCAATCAATTAGAAATCTTCCGTTGGGATTGGGATTTGGGTATTTTTTAATATTTTTAACAACCATTGGTTTTTCTTATGTTAAAGAATATAAAAATGTTCGCATTTTGAAAACCTGCGGACTTCCTGTAATACAGATTATACGAAGTTTTAAGCTTCAGAATTCAAGCAGAATAATTTTGTCGTCGGGAATCATTAAATTGCGCCGTGTTTTGCGCGATTTGGCCGGCTCTTTTGATTGAAATAAGGTATTTTTTGATTGATTGAAGAATGAATCAGCGGTGATAGCTCGGATTTACTCCGACAGCCTTCATCTCCTCTGCGCCGCACTCGTTGCACCTGTAAACCTCATATTTTGAGTTGCCGCTTTGAATTATGCCTTTCTTGCTCATCTTGTCGTCGCATTTCCTGCATTTGAATTCTGCCATTTTGCTTTTCCTGAACAAGGTGGTTTATATAACTATTGATTTAGGATTAGCTTGTCATCGACATTAATCTTGTTGCCTGCCGCAAATCCGGCATTTACTTCAAGGACATATTTTGCAGGGCCTGATGAAGCATAATATTTGCAAGGGTCTTTGCTGCACGGCTCTGCGCCCTTGATGTCCACAATTTCAAAATTATTCCCAATGAAAATAATATCCAGGGGAATCAATGTGTTTTTCATCCAGAAAGTTTGAGGCCCCTCATTTTCAAAAATGAACAGCATTCCGGAATTTTCTTCAAGTTTTTCCCTGAACATAAGGCCTTTCATCATCTCTTCTTTGTCGTCTGCAATTTCAGCATTGATTCCGATTAATTCTCCACCATTGTCAATAAAGATTTCTTTTTGGGTTTTGTCGGAAATTTTTGTGCAATTTACTAAAAAAATCAGCATAAAAACCAACAAAATTTTAACGGAATTTTTTGCAAATTTTTTTGTCATTTTTGATTGATTTTTTTCAAAATTTTTAATGTTTTCTATTCAAATTTACAATTATTAATTATTAAATATTGTAGTTAATTATTATATAATTTAGTTAACTTAATCTTTTTTATTGTATATTTTTTTATACTCTTGTTTTAATAAGTATTTTATAATAATTATATTTTTAATCTCCCTTTTCATTACATACTTTATTAAATACTCCATATAACATACACTTTAAATAATATAAATTACTCATAATTTTATTTTCAATATTAAAAATCTTCAATTTTTAATCCCGAAAAATAATTTATTATTTTTCGATATAGAAAAATTTATCTTAAACGTGAAGTTGACTCATAAAAAGTGAGAGTTAAATAAGCAAAACAGAGTATATGGGTTAATCAGATATACTCTTTTTAGAATAAAAGGGAATCAATATAGGGAGGCTAGGCTGATAAGGCAACCTAATTAAAACATTGGATCAAGCACCTCTTTTGTGTTAACCATAATCTGGCTGGAAATAGTTAAGATGGTCAAGCCACCACCTCTAAAAATACCCCGGCTAAAACGTTAAAATAAGCATATTGTGAACTAACCTATAACAAACACCATTAACAAAGCGGTTTACATAATAGAAAGTGAGGATTACATGATAAGTTAGGCACTATGAAAATAGCTAATTTTTTGTGCTAATACGGCTTATAACCCATGAATCTAGCCTTTATAGGCGTTTTAAACAATAATCAAATATGGTGCTAAACTGAGTTTATGGAAGGATTAGCCAATTGGGTACTAATCTAATTTTTGGATATAATCTTAACAAAAAATAACTATTCTGGATTTGTTTGGCGCAAGCTGCTTTTGGTAATTTGTCGACGGGAAATTGATTTTATGGCTATAATTTTAACCGAAATAGCTTAGCTTTTTCTTGTCGCTTATCTCCTGTGCTTCCTGGCTTTTCTTCAGGATCGTCTTTAATTTTTCCTCAAACTTCTGTGCCTGCTCCAGCAGCGGCTTATAGTCCAGATCCATGCCCAGATATTTATCCAAAGCCTCGACTATCTTTGCTGCTGCCTTGCTGTCCGGCAGATTGGAATGTGTTTCTGCAAACAGGCAGCTTATAGGGATTTTATCAATTCTGAGCAAAACAGCGCCAGTAACTCCCATTATTATGCCTTCGTTTAATTTAGGTATTCCTATCTTGTCAAATATTTTGGCGTTTTTTTCATTATTCGTGTAATAAAACACCCTGCTGCCCTCGCTGTCCTCTCCGGAGCCGACTCCTTCAAGCGAGATTATCTCTTTTACATTCAGGTCGGAGGCAATCTTCGCGATTGTATTGGACATTTCCCACTCGTAATGCGTTGCCGCAGTAATAGCATGAAGAATGACTACATTGTATTTGGAATTGTAGAATATCCCCAACGGCTCAACAATCTTATTTTCATGTATTGCAACCATTGCGGGCATGTCATTAAATATGATCTTGCCGATCTGCTCTGTCTTCAGGTGTTCTATAAGAAACTCTGATGCGATTGTTCCCACCAATCCAAATCCCGGAAATCCCTCTACAATAGTGCAGTTCTTCGGTTTTTTCCATAGTTTAATTTCCATGATTACACCTCTTATTTTTTTGGATAAAAAATTGTGCCGATACTTTTTCCATTTATGATATCAATCAAAACATTGCCCTTTCTGCCGTTGGCAATTATGGCCGCTGCCCCATCTCCTGTCGCTTTTTTCGCAGCCTGTATTTTTGCTTTCATTCCACCTATCCCAAGATTGCTTGGTCTGCTTCCCATGGCTTCTATTTTTTTATTTATATTTTTGACTTCACTTATCAAAACAGCATCCTTGTACTTTGGGGGCTTGTCAAATAGTCCGTCTACATTTGTCAGGATAATCAGCAGGTCGGCTTTTATTTTGCCCGCAATCAGCGCCGACATATTGTCATTGTCGCCGAAAGAAGGCCCGATCTCACTTATAGACACAGGGTCATTTTCATTTATTATCGGGATTATTCCCAGCTGGAACAGCCTTTCCAGACTATTGGCCAAATGCCTGTAATTTTCCTTATTGGCAAGATCATTGTAAGTTATCAGTATCTGGGCTATTTTCACTTTGTGCTTGCTGAACATCGTATGATAGTTGGCCATTAATATGCCTTGGCCTACTGCCGCGCAGACTTGCTGCCCTACTACCTCTTTTGGTCTTTCCCTGATTCCAAGCTCTTTCATTCCCGCGCCTATTGCGCCGCTTGTGACAATAACAATATCCTTATTATTTTTTATCCTTGCAATCTGGGAAACTAATTTCCGTATAACATCCAATTCCAGCAGGCCATTTTTATCAGTCAGCGTGTTTGTCCCGATTTTTATTACAATCCTCTTTGATTTTAGGTTTCTTGGCATTTTAGAATATTTTCCTGATTATTTTATGCGTGAATTTATTTGCATTTTTTCCGGTATAATTTCTTACAACCTGGCCTTTTCCCACCAGCTTGTATTTGTATATTACTAAGCCTTCCAATCCAACCGGCCCTCGCGCATGGATTTTTGCAGTACTTATGCCTACTTCCGCGCCTTTTCCGTACCTGAAGCCGTCTGCAAACCTTGTAGAGGCATTCCACATGACTGAGGCAGAGTCAACAAGATCCATGAATTTTTCAGCATTTTTTTTGTTTTCTGTTATTATTGCATCAGTGTGCTTTGAGCTGTGCTTATTTACATGGCTTATCGCTTCATCCAAATCATTGACCACCTTTACAGACAAAATAAGGTCATTGTATTCTGCGTCCCAGTCTTTTTCTGATGCCTTTTTAACATCTGCTATTCTTCTCGTTGATTCGTCTCCTCTGATTTCAACCCCTGCTTTTTTGAATTTTTCAGCCATTTTCGGCAGAAATTTCTTTGCAATATCCTTGTGGACAAGCAGCGTTTCAACTGCATTGCAGACAGCAGGATACTGGCATTTTGCATCAAAGCTTATCCTTATTGCTTTGTTCAAATCAGCGTATTTATCAACATAAATATGGCAGATGCCCTCTGAATGCCCCAAGACGGGTATTTTTGTGTTCTCTTGTACATACTTTACAAAGGCATTGCTCCCTCTTGGGATTATTAAATTGATATGCTCATGCATTTTCAGCATTTCTGCTACCTGCTCTCTTGTTTCAATCAGCTGCACAGCGCCTTTTGGAATCCCGTTCTTCTCTGCAGCTTCTGATATTATTTTAACTAGTATCTTGTTGGAATTCAATGCTTCAGAGCCGCCTTTTAAAATAGCAGCATTGCCGGATTTTAGGCACAAAGCGCTTATTTGAGTGACCGCATCAGGCCTGGATTCAAATACTGCTCCGATAACTCCGATAGGGCATGTGACTTGGTAAAGCATCAGCCCTTTGTCAAGCTCGGTTTGGGATAATGTTTTTCCTACAGGGTCTTCCAGTCTTGCAACGCTTTTTATTTCTTCAACAATTTCATGTATTTTATTGTTGTCTATTCTCAGCCTGTCTACAATTACCATATTTAGTTTTTGTTTTTCGGCTAATATTAAATCTTTTTCATTTGCCCCAATTATTTTCTTTGAATTGCTTTTTATTGAGTTTGCAATTGCATTCAGCGCTTTATTTTTTACGCCAGTCGGCAATACAGCTAGCTTGATTGATGCTTCTTTCGCAAGTTTTGACTGTTCTGTTATGCTCATTTTCCCAGCTCTTTGCTTCTTTTTATCGCAGCATTGATTGTTTTTTCTATGATTTTGCTTGTTTTGTTTTTGTCCAATACTTTTAATCCTGCCAGTGTAACACCTTTTTTCGACGCTACCATTTTTATCAGTTCGTCAGGGCTTAGATTTTTTTCAATCAGCAGCTTACCGGTTCCCAATGCAGTTTTGGCAGCAAGCTTATAAGCCGTTTCCTTTGGTAGCCCATTTTTCATACCAGCTTTTGCCATTGCTTCCATGAAATAGGCGAAGAAAGCCGGTCCTGATCCGCTTATTGACGAAAGAGCATCTATCAATTCTTCTTTTATAAAAAATGATATGCCTGCCGAATTCAGCAATTTTTTAACTTCATTTACATCATCCTTTGTCGCGTATTTTCCCGCTGAAAACCCTGCAGCCATCTCTCCAACCAAGCTGTTTATGTTGGGCATAACCCTTATTATTCGCTTTTTGCCTAAAACAGATTCTATATGCCTTATTTTTATTCCTGCGGCTATGGAAACAATTAGCTGGTTTTTTATTTCTCCTTTTATTTCTTTTAGGACAACATCAATGTCCTGCGGCTTTACGCAGATAAAGACAATATCGGAGTTTCTTACGGCTTCTTTGTTGTCCGTTGTTGTTCTGATTCTTTTAAATTTTGATTTAATATTTCTCAAGTTTTCTTCCCTGTGGTCGCTTGCTATCACGGATTTGGCAAGATTATTCTTATAGATACAGCTAATCAGGGCTGCTGCCATCTTTCCGGTTCCGATGAAGGAGATTGGTTTGGTCATCTTTTTTAACACTTTATTCACTTATTTTTAAACTTTTCATAATCAAGGACAGCTTTCTTATGCTTTTCAAACAATTTATTGTCAATATGCCCGTAAACTCCTTGAAGATTGTCCTTGAACTGCTCCGAGACTATTTTTTCCTTTATTTTTAAAAATCTATCATTAAAATCCGCCCTTTCCGATACTTCCCCCTTAACCCATTCGGGATCCTTAACTTGCGGCATCAGCATAAAAATATCCCTTATGTCTGTATTTCTGCAGGCTACCAACTTCATAACTACAAGCGCCTCAGGATTCACAATCCGCAGCTTTAACTCTCCTGCAATGGTTTTTCCCTTTAGTGCTCTTAAAGCAGAGTTCTTAAAAACCCATTCTGCGCTAAACATTGCTTTTGTCTGCCTGTCATAAACATTCTTAATCAATATATCGAAGCTGACAATAAAATTTTTCTTTATTGCTTTTTCATATCTGAGGAAATCTCCGGAATATGGCCCAAAATCTGTGCCTTTTGCTATTTCATAGCCTAATTTGTCCAGCTCCTTTGCTATTTCTGCAGTTTCAGCCTTATTTTCTGTGACTATATCGCAATCCACAGAAAATCTGGGCAGAGTGTAAGCATTGACTGCATAGCCGCCTATTACTGCAAATTTTTGATTATTTATTTTTTTAAGAGCGTCAAAAATTTCCTTTTCCCTAATCTGAAGCAGTTCCATATTTTTTCCTCATGTAGTTGTAGGCGTATGAATACATTTCATTTGCTTTTGCTGTTTTTAATGAGTCCTTTAATGGCTCAACTTTTAACCCGCCATTGTCATCAAATTTAATCTCATTTACCGGGATTAAAATCACATATTCCCCAATTGTCGAGCCCTCTTTTATATAATTGGGTATATTTATTTTATTGAAGAACCTTTTCCAGTATTGTAAGTCTTTTCTCAAGACCTTTATGAAGTAAGGTGATTTCTCAATGCCCCTCTGGACATAGGAATAGTCAGACCATACCTCTATTGCCGATAAATTTGTGAATGCATAAGGTTTTGAGGCTTCTTTCATTAAGCGTGGCACTTTGAATTCCAACAATCCTTCGATTACAGTCTCCGGCTGCATGCATTTATAAGTGCCCCTTGAGGCCTTTACTATCCAGCCTGCTCTTAATAAGGTGGAGAATATCTTTTTCCTCATGCTCTGGCCTACAATCCAGTCTAATTCAGACTGCTTAAACTGTTCTCTTGGGCCGTGCCTTGTGAAAAACAATGAGTACGCCCTCAAGCAATACTGCGGTATTTCGCTTATCATAGTTACCTATTAGGTAACTATCTATTTAAATAGTTTTCGGTTTTGAGAAACTAATCAAGGCTGCTGCCATCTGTCAAAAACCAACAAGATTAACTATATCTCGGAAATTCAAAAATTTCCGATGACCATCGAAAATTGCTTTGCAATTTATCGAGGAATTGTATTGGTTTTTGAGCATCATCAGAAATTATCAAGATTTCTGAGATTTCCGGTTCCTATGAAGGAGATTGGTTTCATTATTTTAAAAAATAAATTTTTTAGTATTTAAGATTCATTTGTTTTAATGTTCCCTTATTGCGAATAATTGCGCATATCCTTGCGCAGTCTTTTTTGGCTTAATAATCTCATTTATTTGAGTTAGCATGCTTTGCCACTGGAATACGCTTTCAGGCATTTTTTTGCCCCACATATCCCATGGTCTTACCCCATAGTCCAAGCCGCCTTGCTCAGCGCCAATAGTATCCAACTCTTCCATAACCTCATTCCATGGGCGGATTTCACGCATTAATTTTTCTATTATATACATAGATATTCCTCTTGAAGATATATGCGGCTCCTGATTTTGGCCGCTTATAGCAAATGAATGGTCTGGCACTTCATAATAATATCTTCTTCCAACATGTTTCCAATCTACGCTTGTTTCTTTTCTTTTAACCCACCCAAGATCAAATGCAGGATTCTTGTCAGTCGGGCCTACTTTGTAAAGATAAGGGTATGTTCCAATATCTGATTTTTTCAGCCCTGCTCCGGGAATCTCCCTTAAAAGATCTACAGGAACATATTTTTGACCTGTAACTCTTCCTGTAACTGGGTCTTTCCTGTATGCTATATCATTTTCATTTTCCATATGCCATAAGTTCCATATTGATGCATTATTTGCTTCAACATAATCCATTATAGTCGAAGTCCCAGTATGAAACCTGCCGTCTCTTAAATCATCTCTGTAAGTGTCATGCATATTTGTTATATAATTTGCCATTTCCAGCGTATCCACCCAAACCTTAAATTGCGACTCGGCGCCGCCAGGAAGTTGTCTCCACGTGCTGCTTTTGGTAGGATTGCCTTTCTCATCCCATTTGTCCATCATTACATAGCCATCTTCATCAACTTCCAAAGGATAGCCATATTTATCAAGCCCATGGTCTAACTCATCAGGCTTTTTGTACCATTTGCCTCCTCCGGGATTTGTGTAGCCGTCATATTTTCTTAACTCGTCTTTAATTTCAGCATTGAAGTATCGCTTGCCGTAAACAATCGGCTGTATAATTTTATAAGAATGGTAATAAACCATTTTTTCTGGAGAAAATACTTCTTGGGATTGTGTTCTACTCATATCCGCAATTTTATCAAATGCCTGAGACATAACTACGCCACGATTCCTGACAAAAGAACGGGCCCTTCCCTCATATCCTGTAGTCAGCTCATCTCCAAAATGTGAACCTTTGATTTTTTCGCCACCGCAATATTCAGATAGTATAATTCCAATGTAGCTTATGTATGCTCCTCGTATTGATTTAACATGACCTATCATATTTTTTTTGATAGTTTCATCCGCTTCCAAATCAACTACTCTTGCTATAAAATCATCGCATATTTTATTTATTGTAGCTGTATAACGTAGAGCATAATCAGCCTGCCGGCCATATCCAAATGGGCTGATTTCAACAATCCATTCACGGCTCATGCCAGGAATAGGATACCTCATTTTGCATTTTGCAGGCACAATATACTCATAAGCCTGACCTGCAATGTTTATTGATAACTTATCAAAAACAAATGGATCCTGCAGTCTCCTCATTCTTTCCTCTTCAGTTTCTTCTTCAATATCCTGCTCTATTTCCAAGTCTTTTTGTGTTATCCCCCTTTCATATAATGGGTACTCCCAGTTTGTTCTTGAAGGATCCAGGAATATTCCCGCTTTTGCATATATATCATTAAGCTCTTCTACATAACCTCTTTGGTCCTTATCCGGGTCCCATCTTTGAAAAACATCCCAGCTTTTCTCAATGGAATTTACTGCTTCTACTCGCCTTTGCAATAATTTAATTAAGTTTTCAACCCTTGTGTCGTGTCTTTTTAAGGGATGCCTGAGCCTTTGCCATAAGCTTATTTCTTCTCTTGCAACTTTGCCTATGTCAAGCCTTACTGCCTGCAGTGCGCCAGCCGCTTCCCCTCTGTATTTAGTATATCTTAATGGTATTCCCGTTCCTTCTTGAATATTTATATCAATCCATCTGCCAAAACGGGACCTCTTGAATTTATGCTTTATTATGTTAGCCCATCTTTGTGGCCATTTACTTGCCTGCCTTGGTTGTGGTTGTTGCACACTAGGCTGCTCTTGGTCTGCCATAATTCTCCTCCCTCTTAATTTCTATTGATGTTTTTGTTTGTTGATTATCTAAAATAAGGAACCCAAAATTATTTTTCATGAACCTATCGAGCACTCGATATTCTTCTTCAACTGCGACCATATAATCCTTTAATTCTTCCAGTTTTCTTTGAATATTCTCATCTTTAAATATACTCTCCATTAAAGATAGATTATATTCGGCGCTTTTAGCGAAACCAGCTGCCTGTCCAAGGCCGTACATTATTGCTAAGAAATACTTTGGCGTTAAGGAAGTTGCTTCTAAGCTGGCGCCGCTGATTTTACGAACCCTATCTATAAGTGGAATAGCCATATTAATGCGGGCAAGTGCAATTTCTAATCTTGACACAATCTGTTCCCTTATATCATGATCGATAACCCTTTCTTTTGCAGAGAAAAAATCAGTAGATACATCAGCGCATCTATCACTTAAATATTCGAACATTGTCTTTAAATCTTCAATTCTTTTCCTCAATCTTTCTTTAACCCTTCTAGCTTCTTTCAGGATGGCAGCGGCAGTGTCGCGTTCACTTTTGACTATTGGCAATAAAGCATCTTTCAGCTCGCCAACCTCGGGTTTTTCCATTTTGCTTAATTCCGCAATTCTGCTCCTAAAAAGAATTTCCATCGCTGTAATGAATGGGTATATGACTCTTGCCCTCATGTACTGGACAGAGCTGAATTCCGCCAGCTTTTGCGTCAAAAATTGAAGCATTTCTCTTGGATATTCTCTTTTTGCTTCGGCCTTGGAAAACAACCCTTTGTGGTAAGCGATTTTTTGCTCCAGCTCCTCTGCAAATTCGGCAGCTCCGAAATCATTCACCAATTTGTCCACTACTTTTTTTGGATTTGTGAACCCTTCCCAATTAAATGAATCTCTTTGGAAGGCGTCTATTTGCGCTTTTAAATACCCAAGGAAGGCATAAAAGTTTTCAAGATGCCTCTTGGCTCTATTTGTTCTTGAGAATTTTTCAACTGCCTCATCGTTAAAGTCCTTTATCAAGCCCAAATGATCTTTGCCTTCTCCATCAAAGAAAACTTTGGCTCTGGCTTCAAAGAATGGGATTCCCATTGTCATAGACTCTCTTGTTTTCCATGACTCAACTTCTCTTAAATCCCTTGCCAGCCACTCTATCTCCTGCCCTGTAAGCATTACTATTATATTCTCAATTCTTGCAGATGCTTTTTTATCTCTCATGCTGTCAAGAGAAGCTCTTATTTCTGCTCTGTGGGGCGGGGTTTTAATATATCCCTCAACTTTCTCTTTTTCAGGATTTTCCATTACAAACCTGTAAAGATTCAGCAATACAATAAACTCATCTTGTGCCTTATCACTTGTAAACTCTTTTCCTGATTTTCCTAGTTGCTCTAGGACATATCCCATCAGCTCTCCCCGGTATCTTACAATCCATTGCCTCATTGCCCTTAACTTTCTTAAAAATTCAAATGGGTCACCATTGGATGCCCTGTAGTTATTCGATATCAAGAGTATCAACTGGAAATCAGGGTATCTTTCCAGTAATTTGCGATCGTCATTTAAGCCGTTTTTTAAATGATCTTGCACCCTTATTCTTTTAGAATCTACTTTATCTATGAATTCCAAGCTGCTGCCAAAAACTTGGGCCAGAATTGCGTCTGCGCGTTTCATAGTTTCTTCAATAAGTTTACTTTTTCCTTTTCTTCGCAAAATGCCTTTCAGTTTTTCAAACAATGCTGAATTAATTTTAATCATTTTGTTTTTTCTCCGCCTGTAGTAACTCCAGTTGTGAATACTTTTTCAGGAGTTTTAGATGAACTATCCCATACCCAATAAGCCAATTCCTGCCTGGTTTTGTCAGTTTTCTTTTCTGCTTTTTCAATCATCATATTCAATACCTGCGATAATCCGACTGTGGAAAGCGTTGGGTAAGGATTTCCGGTTTTTCTGTCCCTGCTCACAGATTCATCCCAGTAATTTTTTTTGCCCCAATATTTATAGAGCCCAGAATGCCTTAATGCCTCCAAATCAAATGCCCCTCTCTCAGGGTATTGCGGAGGTGTTCTTGTCGGATATTCTCTGCCATTTTGATTCCTGCTTCTCAAGTCAAATGTATTCTTGCTTATTAGGTTTGTATAATCTACATCAGACCTGCTGTTTGGATGGTAATGCCCAAATCTAAGGTCCTGCATAAAAGCATCCCACTCATTTAAAATCTGTTTAAAGACAAAGGCAAACGATGCTATGTTAGGATACTCATTGGTTTGCGGGTAATCTTTAATGTCTTCTATCCTTACTCGTCTTATATAGCCAAGGTTTTTGTGCTCAACTTCTATGGCATTGACATCTTCCAGAACAAAGCCTTTTATGTCAACCTCGTGCCTCAACGGGACTGTTCCAAATTGAGTTGCAAAAGACTGGATAGCAAAACCAAGCCTGAAACTCTTGTTAATTTTAGCCAATTCATCATTTATTTGCTTTCTTACTTTAAGGCTTTTAAGTTCAAGCTGAGCAGCATCTGTCACTTCTAATTTGTAGCGTCTTTTGAATTTCTTATCGGTCCTGTAAAGTCTGGTAAATTCAGGCTTTAACCGTCCTCTAACCTCTCCTTCAAGCCTTCTATTAACTTCTTCAGCAACCCTTTCTTCAACCCATCTTCTGGCCGGTGAACCCGCACGACCAATGCCAGTCGCATTTGGAATTCTCCGTTTTATCTCGTTAAGCGCATGTTCTGTAAATCTTCGTCTTGCATCTTCAGTTAATGCGGTTCTTAGCTCGCTTTCAATCCTTTTTCTTAAATCTTCCATAAACTCTTTTTGCTTTTTCTTCATTATTTCAATGTATTTTCTTCTGACCGCTTTGGCGTACTCCTTATAACCCGGATAATCTTTCCAAATCTTAAGTTTTTCAAAGTCTATAGACCAAACTACAGGATCGCCTTTATCAATGGTATTTACTGGAACTTCCCACAACTCATAAATTGCGTTTTCGTCTGCAAACCTGTAATAATGCTTATATGCGCCGTATAAGGCAACTAGGTCCAAGATATGGATTTTTAGGCTCTTTAACCTATGGATTAGCCCGAATTTCTTTATATCATCTTCGAATTGAGAATATCCTTTACTCATAGCTGTAAAAATTCCCAAGAAACGTGATTTTATATATCCTTCATATATCTTCAAATCGTCATGCTCATTGTATTTTCCTTTGAGTTCACTGCTTTCAAGATGACTTTTGAGCAATTCAAAAAATTGGGTAATCATCTCCCTGTTTGTGTTCCAGCCTCTTTTTTTATCACCCAAGTCAAACCTGTGCGTGTCAATCACTTCACTTAGCTCGTCATAACTCATTGGAGTCTGATCAAAAATTATCTGAAGCCCGGCAGCCTGGGCCTGGGCATCCTCAACTCCTCCCTTTTTGCCATAATAAGTGTGCAATCTCGTCATCCAGTTCATAACCATCATTAATTCTGCCCTAATCTGGGTAAAAGTGTAGGAAAGCTCATTATTGAACTGCGGATTTTTCATTTCAAGATTCTCTATTCTATTTTTTACAATCCGCAGTCTGGATTGCCTTAATGCGAGCAAAAACGGAGCCCAGCCCCTTTCTTTTACCCCTTTCCAGATTCTGCTGCGGCGTTTTTTGTATGGGAACCATTTGTACCATTTATTTGAGGTTTTTCCCAACAATCCAATTCCTGTCCACCACGGCATCCATGCAAATTTTGGAGCAACTTTTCTGAAAAAGACGCGCCACATTTTCCATATTACCCAAAACCATATAATGCCAACTAGGGTATTTGAGAAAGGACCAAGATATTCCTTTCCACCAGCCGAGGTTGAAATACTGTCAAAGATAATAGTTACAGTCGGTACCCATCCTGCAATAAATGGCGTAGCTAATATATCTAGGAGTAGGAATACCATAAGCCATCTGAAGATTTTTCTCCATTTCCAGCTATCCAAAATATTTGTTGTGTCCGCCATTGTATTATTTAGTTATGGACTCCCATAGTCCGCCGACAAGCCCAGCTACTAATCCTACTACTAATTTGCCAATAGCCACGCCTGTACTCAATGAAAAACTGCTGCCAGGAGCTGAAGGCGCGCCCAGACTTGGTGCTCCAGCTATACTGCATGCGCTTCCTAAAGCTTTGGCAGTAGCTGAAAAAAATCCACTTATGTATCCTGCTCCGATTGTATTACTAGATACTTCCGCAATTTTGCATAATCCGCTTCCAAATAATCCGACAAGCGCGCTTGCGCCGAACATTGTCCGGAATAGATATTCAACTACTACGATAGTTATTAGCCATCCTAATACCATTCCAAGAGAGCCTTTGCCTTGAGTGAGTATGCTGGCAATTATCACTATTAGGAATAATTGCGCCATTCCAATTACAAGAGAGTAATCAGCTCCAGTACGGGCAAGAGTTGAGCCAAGCCATGCTGCTATGAAATAAGTAAGTTTTTTGCCGCCAGCTTGATCCAACTTTAGGAATACGCTGAAGAACCAGGCAAATAGGATGGTAGACCCAAAAAACACCCACAGCCTGTATTTATTCGCTTTTTCTGGCCTTAGTATTCCTCCTAAGGTTTTTCCAGGCGTTGAAGGATCAGGCTTGTCTGGCTCAAGGAGATAATTTTTAGCTACAGTATAATTTTCAGTTCTCCATAACCAATTATCTCCTATGCTTACCGCTATCATGCCTGCTATTAATATTGACAATAAGACAAGTCCAATTTGCCCTTGTTTTTTTTGCGGGTTAACACCAAGAAACCCTGCTCCAAACCATCCAACAGCAGCAATAATTAACGCATTCACCAGAACTTTCGGCCTTAGTATTGTTGAAAGCGGCCCAACATTCCATATATATCCCTCGCCTTTTCCGCCAATTGTCAGGACTGTTATGACGGCCAGCGCATAGCATATGACCCATATCGCTACTTTCTCCTTGCCCTCTTTTTTCGGTATAAGGACTGACTGAAGTATGAATAGAATGAAAAACACTATCTTGACGTTTACAAAAAATATAAACCATGTATTGCTGAATATGGGAGCGTCGAATATGCTTTGGGCAAAAGCCAACGGCAGGCTGATTATCAAAACCAATGCGCTAATCCACATTAATTTGTTTATTTTCATAACTCTTTCACAGCCTCATCCAAAATTTTGTCATCAGGAAGCTCATCAAACTCATAGCCCATAGAAGTTAATTTAATCCAAAGCCTAAGAACATTATCAGTAAAGTAGAATTTGTTGCCTTTCTTGTGTATCACATCGACATCCATCAGCCTTTCAATGATGCTTTTTGTGACAGGGGCGCTCCTGTAGATTTTTTTGGCAATTTCGCTCAGTCTCAATTCATCATTTGCGACGACTTTCAGGATTATTTTGAGCAGGGTCTGCCCCCTTGCCCTGTTGTAATAGTAATTCAGGGAATCATTGCAATAATTGTAAATAGGATTGTTTTTTTGCAGAAGCTCAATCAGAAATGATTTTTTAGCATCTTTTATCTCATTGTATCTTTTGGAAATAAGGATGGTTATCAAGGGATGGCCCTGGCCCAACGCCCAGATTTCTTCGCTTGCGTTATCTTTTCCTATAATGCTTTCCGCAAGCTCAATAGCCTCTTTTTTCTCAAGATTTTTTATCTCGTAGCACTCAAAATTTTTCAGCGAAGCAAGGCTTTCCCTTATGGCAGAGCTTGCCGCAATATACCTTGCATTTTCAGCCTCAAAATTTATCACTGATAAAATATCCCTAATCTGCGAGAAATTGTTCAGGTCAAGAAGGTTCTCGAAATTGTCAAGGGCAATGATGAATTTCCTGCCGCTGTCTTTCCCAAGCCTTTCTGCAAAATCAAACGCGCTTTCAACAAGCAGCTTCTGGTCGGGCTTTATCTTTAATAATTCATTCTCAACAGCCTTTATCAGAGAAAATGCATTTTTGCTTTTCAGCTCGTTTTCAGCCTTAAGAAGGTTTTCCAGCAGAAGAAATTTTTTGTACTCTTTTAAGGGCTTTTTTAAAAAATTATAGGCAACATTACCTATAAGCTCAACAGAAAAATTCTCAGGATTGAGGCTTATTTTTTCCAAGTCAATATAGACAGGAACAACGTCTTTGGCATTTTTAAGATGCTCTTTGATTATTGCTGTTTTTCCTGATTTTCTGGACCCAAGCAGTGCAATGTTCTTGCCCGCTCCTGCCTTGAAAGAGTTTGTATTTTTATCTAGCAAATCCAGGTAATACTCTCTCTTAAAAACTACCTCTTTCTTTGCCAAATATTTCACTCGTAAATTATACCAATTGGAATATATACTTATAATATAAAAATGTTTTGTTTCTTTTAATTATACCAATAGGTATATATTTTTAAAATTAATATTCCATTTTGTATAGAACTAGTATTTAAGACTTTTGTTTCTTATAATTATACCATTTAGTATATAAACTTTTTGGTATAAATTTGGATATCAGCTCTATTCAGGAATAATGTAACCATTTTCTAGTAATAAAAATAAAAACCTTTATATATTGGTAGTATAAAACACTACTGAGTAGTACTCATATAACGTTGGGGTAATTTGTTTCATGAAACACAAGCTAAGTGTAAGTTTAGATGAAAGGCTCGTGCAGGAGCTAGACAGGATTCTTTCTACGGGCAAGTACAGAAACAAGAGCCATGCAATAGACTTTGCAGTGAGAAAATTGCTGGATAGCTCATCTTTGACGAACAAAATCTCCACGCCTGCCCCACAAACTAGCCCGGAGGCAAAAAATGGCTGAGCCTTCAGAGCTTGAAAATATGGCGCAGGCTGCTCCGCAAACTGCTTCTCAACCAGCACAACAGCAGCCTGAGAAAAAGAAAGAAGAAACTCCGCTAGAGGAAATTGCAAACGGAGCAAAAAATGTTGCTGCATTTGGTGTCGGTACTGCATTGCCCTTTGTCTGGCCATTTGGAACTGGCATTAACAACGCAGTAACCGCCCTGCCGTTGGCCATGGGCTCTGCAATAGAAGACAAGATGCAGGGCAAGCCGATAAACTGGGTTAAAGGCGCAAAAGAATCTCTTGTTGGAACTATAATCAACCGGCCGTTGGAGCGGATGTTCGGATACATAAACATTTCTCGTGATTATGTGACTGCAAATTACGGAATGATTCCTGGCTTTGCGGCAGCTACTGCGGCATTGGGAGCTGCGCAGGCTGTTTTCGTTGGAGCTTACATGGGCCTTAACCATGTCATACAAAATCACACATTCAAAGGCTTGTATGAAAAATTAAAGAAAGACTACTTGCCGACAATCAAAAGAACCTGGAAATATGTACTGCCATTTAGCGCTTTGAATGTTACCCTTCTACCACTAACCGGCCTTTACCAAACTCTTGGGGTTACAGCACAGCTTGCATACGGCTCATTGATGTCTTTATTGTTCAGGCTGGTTGGTCCAAAAGCAGAAGGCACCAGTCTGAAGAATCTAGTCAAGGAATTGAATCCTTTTGCGTACATAGGTGGGACTATAAGTGTCACAGCCAAAGCTGCCAAAAATACAATCGGGGGATTATACACTGGACTTTATGATTTAGGCAGAGCCATTGGCGGATATTCTGCAAAAGCGGCACCAGCAACAGCACCAGCACTGCAACCGGCATAAAAATGAAACAAAAAATATCCATCACAATAGATGAAAAAACAGTTCACGATATTTTGAAGACTATTTCTACAGGAAAATTCAGGAATAAAAGCCACGTTGTAGAGTACGCTGTAAGGAAACTGCTTGAGGTGGAAAATGGCAGAGACTAATCCTCTGGCAGTTCCTGGAGAACAGAAAAAGGAAAAAGGAACATTGGAGAGTGTAGTTGACGAAATATGGGATTTTGGAAAAAAGACAATTGCCATAGGCGCAGTTGCTGCTATGCCTTTCCTTTACAATTTCTATGATCCAAGCCATGTGGCAAGAGCTGCCGTTACAACTTACGGATTTGCCGCTGCCAAATCAACAGCGAATGTAATACAAAACAAAAAGCCTTTGGAAGGAATAGTATGGCAAGGCGCAACTGGAAATATGCTTTCCTATCCTTTAGCGCGGGGATTCACAGGATTAAACAATCTGGAAACAGCACTTGCTCCGGACTATGGCGCTACAACTGCCAGAGTGGCAAAAGCCGGCGGAATGGTTTTTGGATTGCAGCCCGCATTCACGACTATCAGGACTGCGCTTAATTATGGAGTCGGAAAAAAATTCAGGGAAAATTTGTGGCCGGGCATTAATAATACTTTAAAGTATATATCATTAATAGGCGCAGCCAATGTTTTGTGGATATACCAATATGGATTATTGGCGCAAATGGCTACGTCCATGCTTGGCAGCTATGTTATCAACCTAGTGGAATCTCTAAGAGGCGGAAAAGGCCACATAAACAATCTCTTCAGTGCTTTAAATCCGTTTTCTTACATCGGCGCAGCCGCAGGCGTTTCCTACAAGCTCGCCAAAAACACAATCGGCGGAATTTATACAGGACTTCATGATGTTGGAAAATCCATTGGCGATGCTTTTGGAGGCTCATATCAGCCTTCTGCTCCATCTCAACCATCACCGGCAAGGCCAGCACCATCACCAGCAGCAGCGCATCCAGCCCCAGCACACTAAAAATGAAGCAAAAAATAAGCATAACTTTGGACGAAGAAACAGTTTTCAAAATTCAAAATAATCTGCGCACTGGAAAGTTCAGGAACAAAAGCCATGTTGTGGAGTTTGCAGTGAAGAAACTGCTTGAAGCGGAAAATTCTGAAGACAAAATTCTTTTGAGGGGTGATATGGAATGAGCCTCGAAGAAAAAGTTGCAGACCATAAGAACAGGGGATTCCTGAGAAAAGCGCTGAAAATTGGGCTGTATGCCGGAATTGGCGCGGCAGCAGGCGCATTAAGCTACGGGCTTGTAGGAATTTCAGGCCCATTAACTGGTATTGCGTTCAGCGCAGGCTCTGCAGTTTTGAATGCCCTTGGAAAAAACCCTGACAAGAAATCAAGGGGCCTTGAAGGGATAGTCAAGGATTTTACGGTAGGTTCTTTGACTGGAATAGCAGGAGTGTGGGGCTACGATTTGGCCGCATCTTTGTTTCCTGTGCCTGGGATAGGGAGGGCATTATTTGGGCTTGCAGTTGCAAATTCCGTATTTGACGCTGCATATCTTGTTAGTGATTATATCATCAAGAACGATTTTAACCCAAGAGGAATTGGCAGACATGTTAAGGATAATTTTTGGCCGTTATTTAGGGATTCCACGATATGGCTTGGTTTGCCTGTTGCATTGACAATAAACGGCTATGGAATTCCTGCAACAATCGGAGGACTTGACTTAAGAGGATATCCAACAATTCTTGCAGCCGATGCAGCTTTTAGGGTAGTTGCAGGACTGGCTGAATCAAAAGCTTCCGGCAAGAGCCATTACGGGTATTCCGTTCCAAACATACAATATGCAGGAGCGCACTAAGATGGCAGAAAACCTTGAGCAAAAAACTGAATCAGAATTCGGGCAATTATTCAAAGGAATAGCCAATACTTTTATAGGGGCCGGAGCAATAGGCGCTTCTTATGCCTTATTGGGCACTACTGGACTGGCAATTGCCTCTGCTGCTCCGTTAAGCGGAAGGATTGTGACCAAGCTTGCAGGCAATGATTATACGGGCAGAAATTTCAGGAATGATACACTTGCAGGAGCCGTTACAGCGCCATTATTTGTAGGAATACTTAATGCTGTGACAAGGCTTCCAAGATATTACGGAATAGACGGCTTGGTTAATATTTTAGGGGCATCCATACCTGCCTATTCGCTTGGAGTTGCAGGATTTACATTAGCAGCAATACCTTTTTTCACAGCTTTGACATATCCTATAGGATACATGGTGAGAAATAAAACATTAAAAGGAATTGGCAAGGATTTCAGCGAAAATTACTGGAAGAGTACAAAAAAGACTATGCTGTACCTAGGCTTGCCCGGAGCAGCTCTGGTATCATTAGGGGCTACTTTGCCTTATTTAGCGCCTTACCTGGCTCCGATATACTTCGGATTAGGAATAGTCTCCAGGGCTATGAACTCAAAAGAAAAACTGGACTATAAAAAATTGTTCAATCCATCAACATATTTGCCAAACTTTTTGAATCCGTTTTATATAGTAGAAGGACTGGCAAGCTTAATCTCCAGGGCAGTAAGATCAAGCCCTAAGCCAGCTGCTCCTGAGTTATCACCGCAGCCCGCTCACTAAAGCACTCAGGATGAATAGCTTCAGCCAATTTTTCAGCTCCGATTGCCAGTCTTGGCCCCGGCCTGTTTAATAAAGAATCATCAAAAACAAAGACTTTGTCATTTTGAACCGCGCTTAAATTCTGCCAGCCCTCTCTTTTTGTTATCCATTCTTTTGGGGCTTTGTCGGCCATGCCGCATATCGAGATTATTATTATTTCGGGGTCATATTTTTGTATTTGCTCTGTTGAAACTTCTTTGCTATGCACGCCTGCATTTATCAAGCTGTAATCTCCTCCGGCAATCTTCACTAAATTCGGAACCCAGTTTCCCGAAACAGTAGGCGGCTTGTGCCATTCCTCAATGTAGGCTCTGGGCTTGTTTTTTATTTTTTTATTTTTAATATGATTTTGTATTTTGTTTTCAATTTCACTGAATCTACTTTTCATTGAATTAACTAATCTGCCTGCTTCTTTATCTTTATTAACCAATCTCCCTATTTCGGCTATTGAATCAAAAACCCCTTTTAACGTTGTGGGCATCAAGGCAACAATATTCATCTTTGATTTTTTATATCTTGAAGTTATTTTATTCTGCACAAATGTAGAAGTCAAAATCAAGTCAGGATTGTAGCTTTTGACCAGCTCGTCATTTATGTCAAGCCAGCCCCCTATCCTTGGCTTTTTATTTGCATCTTCCGGAAAATCACAGTATCTTGTGGCAGCGGCTAATCTGTCCTGAGCGCCTAAAGCATAAAGAATTTCAGTGTTGCTCGGTGCCAGGGAAATAATTCTTCGGTACATAAGATTATGTCACTCTATTCTTTCTATGTAGGGAAATTTATCAAAATCCGAGTCAAAGCTGGCTACATTTTTAACTCCGAATTTTTTGGCTAATGCAATAATGGTGCAGTCAGTAAAGCTTAATCTGCTTGTTTTTTTAAAATTTTCCCATGACTGCAAAAATATTTCCTCATCAATATTAAACCTTTCTATAGTTGGATCGCTTAAAAGAGCATCACCAATTTCATTTATCTTATCATCAGGGATGGATTTAGCTCTGAGAAATGTTACTAGTTCATCAAATATATAATCAGAAATAAAGCACTGGCCAAATTCCTTATTTTTAATTTTGGATTTCAACGCTAATGCGTTCTCATGCTTATGGTCTCCTGAATCATTTAGAGCGATTAGAAAAGAAGTATTCAAAATTAAACTCAAGTTTTCCACCCATACAGCACTTCATCCACTTTTGTGCTTAAAATTCCAGCGTCCTTTCCTTCAAATTTAAATGGCTTCAAATCCCAAAAGCTCCTGCCTTTTTTTGTTTTTTTAGTTTCTTTATCATGCAGCCATCTCTCTAAAGCAAGGTTCATAGCTTCACCCATAGTCAGGCCTTCCTTGACGGCTTCCACCTTCAGCTCTCTCCACAAACTTTGGTTTACATCTCTTACTGTTATCAGTTTTGTCATATATGTAAACATGTATTACAAGTTATATTTAAATCTTTCTAGTTATTTTCTTAGAAATCTTCCACAATAAATTGAATTGCTTTTTGATTAACTTTATCCCCACACATCCGTTTTAATCTGCTCCCTTTTGACGCCCATTGCTTTAAGCAGCCCCATTATATCATTGACAAATTCCCTTGACCCGCACAGAAAATACATATTTTCAGAAGCATTTTCAATATTCTCTTCCAAAAGAACTAAGTCAATTCTTCCCCTTCCCCCCTTCCAGTTTTGATTTTCCTCGTCTCTTGTAACAGTAACAACATGGTCAAAGTTTTGGTTGGCAGCCTTAAGCCTTTCAAGCTCATTTTTGTAAATTATTTCATCTGCAGCCTTTACGCTGTAAATAAGCTTTATTTTATTGCCGAGATTTTTATCCGTGCAATGCCTTATGATGCCAATCAGCGGTGTGATTCCTACACCGCCTCCAATCAGCACAAGGCTATTCTTCATTTCTTCGCTGAAATAAAATTTTCCGTAAGGCCCCTTGAATTTCAGCAGGTCACCGGGCTTTAATCCAAACATCTTTGCCGTGAAAGGACCGACTTTATTCAAGGCGATTTCAAGATATCTCTTTTGCTGGGGGGAAGAGGCGATTGAGTATGCCCTGGCTGTTTTTATCTCAGGATCATTTGGAAAAGAGACCATAAAAAACTGCCCCGGATAAAAATTTATTTCAGAGTTGGCAGGCAATTCCATCTTGAAAGATTTCACTGTAGCGGTTTCATCAATTATCTCGGATACGCCAAGAACCATGTCCTTTATCTGTTGCGGCTGCTGCATAAAAATCATTTAACGGCATGCAGCACTTCCTCTATGTGCTGCTCCGGATTTACCCTGTAAAATATCTTTTTTATCCTGCCTTCTTCGTCAATCACGAAAGTTGACCTTGTTATCCCCCAGTATCTGTTGCCGAATTTTTCCTTTTCCTCGTAAACTCCATAATCCCCTGAAACTTTTTTATCTGTATCAGCCAGCAGCCTGAAATTAAGATGGTATTTGCTTTTGAATTTAGTATGCGATTCAGCATCATCATTGCTTACCCCGAGCACCTCGACATTGCTTCTGTCCAGCCTGTTCATATTATCCCTGAAATCGCAGGCTTCTTTTGTGCAGCCGGGAGTATCATCCTTTGGGTAGAAATAAAGAACGACCTTTTTCCCCCTGAAATCCGATAATTTTATTTTATTGCCTTCCGAATCCTCCAGAGCAAAATCCGGAGCCTTGTCGCCTTCTTTTAGAGTTATCATAAAACCGCCTGAAAAATAATAATGCTTGCTTATTTAAAAATTTATTCACCAGTCCAGAATTGCCCCTTTTCCTCCGGTAAGCCACCTGTAGCATTCCAAGGCTGCTTTTGAGCCGTCTCCTGCAGCAATTACTGTCTGCTTGTACGGAACCGGAGTTATGTCGCCTGCTGCAAAAATTCCCGGATGGGATGTATTGCCTCTTTCATCAACAATTATCTCCTTTTTGTCATTCACCTTTACAAGATGCTGCACGAAAGAAGTGTCGACAACATACCCTATTTCTATGAATATCCCGTCAACTTTCAGGGTTCTTCTATCTTTTGTGGCCATGTTCTCAACTTCCATCCCGTCAACGTTCTTGTCGCCAATTACTTTTGTCCCAACACTGTTTAGGACCAGTTCGATATTGGGATTATTCTTCAGTTTTTCAACTGTGATTTCATCAGCCCTGAAAGTGTCCCTCCTGTGGACAAGATAAACTTTTTTTGCTATTGTTGCAAGCTCCAAAGCGCCTTCAACAGCCGAATTTCCGCCCCCAATCACTGCTGTTTCCCTGTTCTTGTACAATGGGGCATCGCAGGTAACGCATGTTGAAACCCCCCTTCCGAAGAATTTTTCCTCATTTTCAATCCCCAGGCT
The DNA here is from genome assembly GCA_016185845.1 of Candidatus Woesearchaeota archaeon. Taxonomy (GTDB): domain Archaea; phylum Nanobdellota; class Nanobdellia; order Woesearchaeales; family GW2011-AR4. The sequence goes on from JACPMV010000046.1 coordinate 38,279, forward strand.
TCTTGGAACTTTTCCGTATGCAAGGATCAGGGCTTTGCATTCATACTCTTCCCCGTTTGCAAGGCCTACTTTAAACCCCTTTTCGGTTTTATCAACTTTATTTGCCTTTCCCATTATTATCTCAGCGCCAAAGCCAATCGCCTCATTTTGGAAGCGCTGCATGAGCTCAGGGCCGCTCATAGGTCCTGTTCCCGGATAATTCTCAATATGGTTGGTGAGGTTTGTCTGCCCGCCTACATCTATGCTTAGGATTGCTGTATTTAGCTTTTTTCTGCATGTATAAACTGCGGCAGTCAGCCCAGCAGCTCCTGCCCCAACAATTATGACGTCGTACATGAAGTTTAGAAATTAACAGCGTTTTAAAAAGGTTGCGAAAAATATTTTCTATTTAATCCCCAATGTAAACAATCTTTTTCATGTTTTTGAAATGTTCGTCCCCGCTAATTAGCATGCAATTCAATTCATTTTGCTTCGCAACTAATATTGCATCAATTAGCCCAAAATCTTTTACTTTTTTTCTGATTTCATGCTTTGCTTCCGCAGCTTTCAGCCAAATATCAGCTTGCACAGGCAGCATAATGGAATTTTTATTTATGATATCCTTAATGCGGCCAAAATCGCTGTTTGTTCTCAGGCAATAACTCTTCACTTCGCTTAAAGTGCATTCCATAGTTATGAATTTATGATTTTTGTTGCCCAGCAATTTTTTTAATTTCAATCCACCGTTTGAACCTACAAAATACTCTATCCAAGCCCATGAGTCAACTATAAACATCATTAGAAGTCGCTGTCCCCCTTGTCTTCTCTGCTGAATTTGGGCGCACCCTTTAGAATTCCAAATCCATCAATTCTTTTTTCCTTGGATATGTCCACTTTTACGATATCCCCTTCGTTTAAATCTTCCTGCTTAGTTATTTCCTTTGGAATTATCATGGCAAGGGAATTGCCCCACTTCCTGATTTTAGTTTCGGTTATCATCTTATATCACCTTTAAGTATCATTAATGATACATGGAAGTATAACTAATATATAAAGCTTTGGCTTTATAGTGTTGTTATGGGCCTTGCCTGAAGAATGTAAACTTTGCCGTCAATCGCCCATTCAATGTCCATTGGCTTTTTATAATGATTTTCTATATTTAATGATTCTTTTATCAGCTGATTTATCTCTTTTTTATTTAATGTTTTTTCGTTTGCTTTTTTAGTGTTTAACTTTATTGTTTTATTTTTTCCATTCTGCCTTACTATTGCTATTTTTTTCTCATTTATTGTTTCTTTTATAACCTCATGTTCATTTTTATCAATTAAAAAATTATCCGGTGTTACCATTCCTGAGACAATTGACTCGCCTAACCCAAAAGCAGCCTCGATAATCATTTCATTTTTATTCTTAGTAACTGGATTTATGGTAAATATAACTCCTGATTTTTTAGCATCAATCATTTCCTGAATAACAATAGCCATTTTTGGCTCATGGTTGAATTTATTGCTATCTCTGTAAATTATAGCTCTCGAAGTATAGAAAGAAGCCCAGCATTCTTTTATATATTTTAACAAATCTTTTTCTCCCTTTACGTTCAAAAAAGTGGCCTGCTGCCCTGCAAAGCTTGCTTCCTGCAAATCCTCGGCAACTGCAGAGCTTCTAACAGCCACAAACCCATTTAATTTTTTATAATTTTTAACTACTTCATTTTGCATTTCTGGTGAAATTATTGATTTTATAATCAGATTTCTTATCTGTTTAGATAAAAATTCAGTTTTTTCTAAATCATTCACATCAACTTTTTCAACAAGCGAAACTATTCTTTCTTTTATTCTTGCAGACTCAAGAAATATTTCAAATACAGAAACGATGATGCAGAAGCCATCTGGAATGGGGAATCTGGAAAACATCTCTCCGAGATTTGCGCCTTTGCCGCCTACGGTAGAAATATCTTTCTTCTTTACATCTTTAAGCCATTTGATAAAATGCGAAGTCATGTTAGGAAATAGATTATAGCCCTATTTAAGCCTTTTTCATTACCTTTACAGTCCCGCTATTGGCATCAACCTCAACAACATCTCCATTCTGCAATGTTTTTGTCGCATTTTTTGTCCCAACTACGCATGGAATCCCAATCTCTCTTGAGACAATCGCGGCATGGCTTGTCACTCCTCCTTCATCTGTGACTATTGCGCTTGCTTTCTGCATCGCTGGAACATAGTCTGGATGGGTTGTTACTGCAACTAAAATATCCCCTTTCATAACATTTGGCAGGTCCTTGACACCCTTAACTATCGCCACTTTCCCATGCGCAAAACCTCTTGAAGCAGGGGTGCCTTGCAGATTAACATTTATTGATTCTTTCATTAGGCCAAGCGCCATTAAACCATCATTAATTTGTTCTCCGTTCAGGCAAATTATATCTCTCTTATTATCATACATTATTATAAATCCCTTTTTTCTTGACTCAATCAAGCCTTTGTCCGCTTTTAGCCTTTGTAGCAAGCATTTCTTTATCTCGTCTTCTCGCAAATAAGCCATATCATGAATTTCCACTCCCAGCCTGTTTGACAATTCTTTAAAGAGGGAGCTTTGAATGTAGAAAATGCCCTTTCTCCTGAAATCGTCCCTCAAATCCTTTATATACGCAAAAAGCTTTGCCGTGTCTAACACTTTTCTTTCTTCTTTATTTACGTTCAATTGCTTTAGTGCTTCGCTGTAACTCATTCTGGCTTTTTGGGTATTTTTTCTGAAATCCTTCAGATGATCATTGAACTCTTCAAAAGCCCATGGCTTGTTATGTATATCCAGGCATGGAATCCACTTGTATTTGCTGTAAAGATTCTTTATAACCTTCTTATTCAATTTCTTTGTGCTTACAGTATAGGTAAGCTCCAGAATTGATGCTCTTTTTATAGGAGTTAGGGCAGCATCCAAGTAATCATGAAGCTTTTCGCTTGTCGCTGCCTTTTTCTCAATAAGTTTTCTGGCTCTTTCAGCAGCGAATTCGTTAAGGAAGTATGCCCCCCATATGAAAAAAGTATAGCGTACGCAGATTTTCTGATACTGGTCATATACTTTTGCCAACTCATTGGCCCTTTTTTTCGACAGGTTAATTTTTGATATTTTTTTGCAATAATCAACATACTGGTTTCCAGTCTTTACAAATAATCTATAAAATCCCCGGGAATCTTTTATTACATATCTCTTATTGATTGCATCAAGAAATTTGTTCCATTTATTCTCATCAGCATAGCATACCTGGTTGTTATCTTCAGGAACATATGCCTGCTCATAAAAAGTGACTGGCGACAAGTCCTTTACTTCATCGCTTAATGAGCGCAAAGAAATTTCTGTATATTGGACTGCATATTCTCTGCTAAACAGATTCTTCCACTTGGCTTTTGGATTAATTGGTTTTATTTCCATTTTTTATCTTCTTATCAATCTGTTTTATTATTGCTTCATATTTTTTTACAGGCCTCATGCCCATTTCCTTTCTCAATTTTATTATCCTCTTAAAATATTCTTTTGCAACTTTTGGCGGCTTATTGCCGGTGTAGTATCCCTCAACGTTATCATAAAGGAAGCAGTCTAAAGTATCTGCATCTTTCGCCAGCTCAACATAGGGGTTTTTTGTGTAAATGTGCTTGTCGCTGTGATGGAAAATAGCTTCTGAAATAATCTTTATCTCTTTTTCATTAAATTTTACTGTTGCCCTTAATATTTTTTCAGCTATTGGCGCTCCAAGATGGGCATGGTCTTTATATTTTCCTTTGACGATAACCTGTATATCATGCAAAGCACAAATCAGCTCTGCATACTCCTTGTTTAGCCTCCTTTTTTCGGCTAGAATCCTGCCAACCTGGACGCAGCCGCTTGAGTGCTTCAATTCAAAAACTTTTGAGCTTTCTCTTTCCTTATCTGTTAATTTGCTTTTTAGTATCAACTCTATAACTTTTCTTTGCACAAACTCTGACCTGTTCAGCTTGTTGCCCTTGAAATGATGATAGCCTTCATTTTTTCCCAAAATAACCACCTTGCAATAACAATCAGCTAGTCCTATTTAAATTTTCCTACCCCCTTACTAGGGTATGAATAGAAAGATTTTTATAATATCCCGGTATAGGATACTGCATGGAAATAGATGTATTGAAAGATTTAGGCCTTACAGATGGCGAAATAAGGGTTTACTTGGCATTGCTTGAGATAGGAACTTCCACGGCTGGCAGAATAATTGAGAAATCAAAAATATCACCCTCAAAAATTTATGATGTATTGAACAGGCTCATTGACAAGGGGCTGGTTAGCTACATAATTGAAGGCAAAACCAAGCATTTCAGAGCAGCACCGCCAAAGAATATCCTGCACTATATAGAAAGGAGAGAAAATGAATTGGTGCAGCACAAAAATGAATTCAGAAAAATAATTCCGTTGCTTGAGGCAAAAAAGAAAGCAGAAACCAGCGCCTTCAATGCTGAAATTTTTGAGGGGGTCAATGGTTTAATAACTGTTTTTGATATGTCTGTTGATGAGCTAAGGAAAGGAGATATCGCATATGCTTTTGGCTATCCTGCATATGCAAGCGAATTATTTGATGATTATTGGAGACAATATTATAAAAAATGCGACAGAAAAGGTATAATGAGAAAAGTTATTTTTGATTATGATGCTTGGTTCTTAAAAAAAAGGACTGGAAGAAAAATGTCCTATTACAGATATATGCCAAAAGGCATTGTTACGCCGTCATGGGTTTTAATTTTTAATGATAAAGTTGCTACAGCTATAGTTACACCCGAACAAAAAGTATGTTTTCTTGTGCAAAACAAAGAAGTAGCAAAGAGCTATATCGGATATTTTAATCTGCTGTGGAAAAACGCGATACAGCCATAATTCACTTCCACTCCCTCAGCATCTCCATCATCAGCCTTACAGCAGCCCCTGTCGCGCCTTTTGCCAGAATTCCCTTGTCCGCTTTGCTCCATACAGTCGTGCCTATATCAATATGCGCCCAGGGCACGTCATTTACAAAATTCTTAAGGAAAACAGCGCCTATTATGACTCCTGCTTCAGGGTCATCCGGTATGTTCTGTATGTCGGCCACATCGCTCTTTATTTTTTCCTCGTATTCCGGCCATAAAGGGAGCTCCCACACTTTTTCAAGGCTTTTTTCAGAGGCTTTTTTTATTTTTCCGCTTAATCCATCATCTGTGCTTAAAAAAGGAGTGCCTACAGAGCCCAAGACTACTGTGCTCGCGCCTGTCAGAGTTGCAAGGCAGATTATAGCTTCCGGCTTCATTTCCGCGGCATAGGCAAGTGCATCAGCAAGAATCAGCCTTCCTTCAGCATCTGTATTTTTTATTTCTACAGTCATCTTGTTGTACGCTGTTAATACATCATCCGGCCTGAATGCACCAGCATCTATCATATTCTCGCATAAGGGAGTAACAGCCACGACATTTACGGGCAGCTTCAGTTTGGCGCATGCTTCCATGGTGTGCATAGCCGCAATTGCCCCTCCCTTGTCATCTTTCATGTTAAGGATATAAGGATACGGCTTTACATTCAGTCCGCCGCTGTCAAAAGTTACCCCTTTTCCGACCAATGCAACCGGATTTTTGCCTTTGCCCGCGCCATTATATTCCAGAACCACGAGCCTTGGCTTGTTTACGCTGCCCTTTCCTACCGCAAAAAAGCATCCCATCTTCATCTTTTCAATCTGCCTGTCGTCAAAAACAGAGCACTTTAAGCCGGATTTTTTTGCAAGCTCTTTTGCGTAATTTGCAACATATTCGGGAGTCGCTACATTTGGCGGAGTATTCACCATATCCCTTGTTTTATTTACTGCTTCTGCAGCAACAGAGGCGTATTTTAACTGATCCTGGAAATTTTTATTTGAATTTGTTACTATTGTTATCTGTTTAATTTTTTTTATCTTGTCTTTGTCTTTCGTCTTGTAGTCAATGAACTTATACAGCCCAATCAGGCAGCTTAATGCGGTTTTTTCAGCCAGTTCTTCATCGTTGAGCCTGCTGTTTTTGAATGACTCAAGGCATATGCTGAAGGTTTCAGTTGAATTATCCCTTAGACGCTTGGAAACGTCTGCTATTGTGTTTGACAATATGTATAAATCATATTTTTCCTCTTCACCTAATCCAACAAGAACAATATTTTTTATATTCCTGTTTGCAAAAATGCTTTTTAATTCGCCTTTCTCTGCCTTGAAGCTGTTCTTTTTTATGCATTCGCTTATTATATTTTGGTATTCATTGTCCAGCTTTTTCAAATCGCCGGCTAAACTTGTTTTGTCCTTGAAGAAGCCTATCAATAATGCATTGTCCTTGATCTTGCTCAAATCAGATTTTGACACAGCTACAGAAGTTTTTTCCATAGAATTGATTATTTTGAGGTTATTTATTAAGCTTTTTGTTTATCTGCTTCTAGCCACTCCAATTCGCGGGCATAATTGCCTTATGATGCATTTAGAGCAAATTGGAGACATTGTGACGCAAACATTTTGTCCATGCAATACGAAAAGATCATTTAAGTCACCCCAATACTTTCTAGGAACTATCCTCATTAATTCATCCATAGTCTGTTCGGCATTTTTTGTTTTAATCCAGCCTAATCTGTTTGAGATGACATGAACGTGCACATCTACAGGTATGTAATCGGATTTTTGATGCCCATACACCATTGTTATAGCTGCAGTTTTTTTCCCGACACCTTTTAATTTCATCAATTCATCAAAATTATTTGGAACCTTGCCGTCATACTTTTTGATAATATTCTTTGCTATCTCCTTTATCCTCTTCGATTTTGTTATGTAATAATTTACCGGTCTGATTATATTCTGTATTTTCTTCAGCGGCATTTTCGCAAGTTTTTTAGGGGTGTCTGCAACTTGAAAAAGTTTTAAAGAAACAGGCCCGGTTGTCCTGTCCTGCGTCCTTAAGCTCAGAATGCATGAGATTAAAACCTTGAAAGGGTCTTTTTGGATTTCCCCTATTTTAGAAACAACCGGATTATCAAAGTCTTTTACTTCTTTTTTTAGAAGGGTGATTATTTTGGAGATGTTTTTTATTTTATTTTGTTGCATTTTAAAGAATTTTGATTATTCCGAGTATTGCATCTGGTTTCCTATTAGGATTTTTGAAAATAAATCCATCTTTTTTAATCTCTTTTTCTCTTCCTTTATACCTGTGTTCTACAACTTCCAGCTGATTTGGGTCATAAACTACGGCAATATCTATTCTTATTGGTTTTTTCCTATCTGCAATAGGCCAGTAATAAAATGGCTCAATGAATTGTTTAAAATATTCTTCATTCTTCTTTATTGTAAATGGAAGGGCAAATAAGTCTATATGCTTTTTATCAATATTTTTATATCTGTCACCTTTTCTTTTAGAATCATACCTATCATGCCCCATTTTCTTAATTATATTAATTAATTCACTGATTGATTTGCCTTTATGCTCTTCAGAACTAAGTGCCCTTATTACAACTTTTTTTCCAAGGAAACGTTTTTTCAGGCAATTGTCAATTTTTGCGCTAATTTTAGCAAAATCCGGCTTATTATCTAAATAAACTTTGGGAATTTTAAGATTGTACCAAGGAGTTCCAGCATATTCAATTTTTTTGGAAGTTTTTCTGAATTGCTTGAATTTATATTCAGGAACTCTTACTTGATAAACTGGTATTTTTATCATTTCACTTCAAAATCCTTCCGTTCTTCCTGCTCCAAAGCAGTAAATCCAGTTCATCCATGCCGATTCCGACCTGTTTGGAAAAATCAATGAATTTCTGCTCTATCTCAAGATAATTTCTTGCATTCTTCGGCTTGTCATTTGTACTCAAAACGCCGAATTCATGAAGGGAATTTATTATATGCTTGTCAAGGATTGCATAGCCCTTGAACCCTATGTTCCTAAGGAAATGGCTAGCTTCCTTGTAGGCCAGCCCCTTGATGTCCTTGTTCAGCGCAAAAAAATCCCTCAGCTCGTTTTTGTCCCTGAATGAAAGAATCTTATTTTTCAGCCTGAAGCCTATAATATTTTTGAGGTATTCTCTCGTGTGCACGATGTAAGCTGCCCTTGCATTGCTGAACCTATGCACTCCTTTCAATCTTTCTGATATCCTCTCTGCATTTTCTGCATAGATAATATTCCTGATAGCATCTATTGACCTCAGCCCCATCTCGGCGCTGGCATTTGCAGTGCAGATGCAAAAAGAAAGCTCTTCAAATATCCTTTCATCATCATTTTTTCCAGACGGCAGCAATTTCATCTCGTTGCCGGCATAATGCCACGAATAAGGCTCGTTAAAGAATTTTCCAAATTGGTCAAGCCTTTCTTTTATCCTGTCTTTTTTGACTGAATACTCTTCCCTTAATCTCTCTATGTCCATAATCAATGGATTATTCTGTGTTTTTTAAAGTTTGTTCTCTTTTTCTTTGCCCTGTTGTGGGCTATCCTAACAAAAACAATCATCAAAGCCCCGTAATTCAGCAGCATGAACCATCCTGTTGCCCAGCTTATCCCGTCAAACTTGTAATCCGACAAGGGCCATAAAAACGGAGTTGGAAAAAACCTGAATGAATGCGTCGGTATATCGATCAGTATGTGGATTGCCCAGGCAGCCAAGGGCCAGAACCATTTTTTCGTTATAAAATATATCAATAAAAATACTGCAAAGAAAATTATAAAGCTGTGCGTCATATTGTAGGCTGCAAAAAGCCATGTAGGCAGGGTTTCTAAAGCAGGCCTGCCCCTTACCAAGTCGCCATTTACCAAATTTGCAGCAAACAATATTCCAAAAGACAATAAATCCGGCAGAATCCCAAATAAAGTTGCAAGCCACGCATACTTTCTTTTATGGAAAACTGCAAAACTCCACAATCCATGGGCTAAAGTGTCCATTAACTGGAGCCTCGGTTAACACGGCAATCAAGTGGAATTTCGGCGACATGCGAACCTCGCTCACAATTTTCCAACTCAATTCCACGAATTTTACTTAACAAGTTCATTCTGACACTGCCTCTACATGGGCCGTCCTATACTCTTTATTGTTCTTCATAAGATAATAGAAGATTATCGTTCCTGCCAATGTTATTATTGCCGATGATATAAAAACAACTGTAAGGTTTGTGGCTACCATTATCAATCCTGCTATCATTGGACCTATCCCGGCCCCTATCCCGAATGCAGTATTAAAAATTCCCATCACAGAGCCCATTCCCATCTTTCTTCCGAGCTTTGCCGTTATCGCGCTGCCTGCAGGTATTGAAACAGCCGAGCCGAATCCCATAATCAGGTTTAGGGCAAGCAGCGAATAAAATCCCGTTGCAAAAGGCATTAGCAATAATGAAGCCGCCATTATGAAAGTCCCTATTATTGTCATCATAATCTTGTCTTTTTTGTCAGCCACAATCCCGAAATATCTTTGAAAGGCAGAAGAGACTATCAAATTAGTGCTGACCATGAATCCAATCTGAAATATTGTTACATCCAGTCTTTGCGCGAGCAATGGCAAAAAGCCCATCAGTGCAGCTATACCATAGGCATTTAGCAGCCTGAAAATTATCATTGCCTGCATCGTTTTGTCTTTCATTATAACTTTCATCGAAGATGGCTTTATTTTTTTATGGGCGTTAATCTCCGGCAGCATGAAAATCAGCAGAAGCAGGGATAAAAAGCTGATTGCGCCCATTGTGTAGAACGCGGCATTCATGCTCCACAGGTCGTGCAGCGACCCTCCAATTATAGGCCCGAAGGCCATGCCCATGAAAAAAGCTATTGTGAATGTTCCAAGATATTTTCCTTCCTGGTTTTTTGGCGCAATATCGCCTATGTAAGCCATTGCTATCGGCAAAATCATTGCAGACGCCAGCCCATGAAAAAACCTGACTGCTGTAAGTGAAATCACAGTATGCGAGGCTGCATAGAAAAACGAAAGTATTGTGTATCCGATAAGTCCTGCAATCATGATATTTTTTCTTCCGCTTAAATCAGACCATCTTCCTATCAAAGGAGTAAAAATGGCTCTTGACAGAGTAAACGCTCCGAATATCAGCCCGATAAAGAATCCGTTTGCCCCAAGGCTTTCTGCATAGATACCCATGAACGGCTCTATAATGCCGACTCCGAGCATTGTAGCAAAGACAGCGATGAAAAGCACTGTAAAAATCCTTTTTTCCATGCATCTGGAAAAGTTTAGATGTTTTTAAGAGTTGCTGTTTATTGATTTATTTATCAGCTCAAGAAGCTGCGGGAATTTCTCAAATCCTGCTTTTTTATTTAAGTGCCCTCCGTTTTTTATTATATGCAGCTCGGCGTCAAGCAAAACCGCAAGCTGCCTTGTTGTTTCTATTGATATGTACTCGTCATTGTCGGAGCCTATAACAAAGAAATGCCCGCAATTCTCAATTATCCTGCTCCAGTTGAATTTCTTGTCATCAAAGCTTTTGTTTAATTCCTTAAATTCATTTTCCAGAGGCCTATGCCAACCAGCCACTAAAAAAGCTGCTTTTATTTCCCTGTCCGACTGCTCCAAATAATTTAATATGAAATTTGCTCCCAGACTGTGCCCTATCATCACAGTATCTGCATTTATCTTGTCTTCATATTTTTTAATGATTTTAAGCCAGCTTTCAAGAGACTGGCCTACAGGCGTAGGAAATTTTGGCACAATAACTTCGTAGCCTTTTTGCTCCAATTCTTCCTTCAGCCAGGGGAACCAGTTCTCTTCCGGATGGCCGTAGATTCCGTGAATTATGAAGAAGTTCATTTTATCCTCGCGTAAAGATACATGTCCACAAACTCACCATCTTTTATTCTGTGCTTTCTTAAAAGTCCTTCTTTTTTGAATTTATTTTTTATAAGCACTGTTACAGAATTCTTGTTTTTTAAAAAAACATAAGCGTACAGCCTGTCAAGCTTCAGCTTTTTAAAGGAAAAATCAACAACAGTTTTTATAGCTTCTGTCATTATTCCCTGATTCCAGTATAGTCTGCCAACCCAATAACCAATTTCTGCTTTGTGTTTTTCTATATTCTTTAGGCTTATGCTGCCTACAAATTTTTTGTTTTTTTCAATCACAAAAATAATTTCTTTTATAGGTTTTTTTCTTGCAGTTTTTTGGCAGCGTTTTATCCATTTTTTTGCACGATTTAATGTAAATGGATATTTAACTCCAGTCATGAACTGTATTATTTTTATGTCATTGAAATTCTCATATAAATCTTGAGCATCCTTGGTGCTGTAAGGCCTTAAGATAATGTTTTTTGATTTTAGAACTGCCATTTTATCTCCTGAAAAAATCCTTCAGCGTAATCTGCTCATCCCTTTTCGAGCTTAGGTAAATGACCTGCCCTTCTCTAGAACCAAACCTGTAGATTGAGATTCCCTTGCAGCCAAGCTCATAAGCCATGGTGAATATTTTCCCGGCATCTTCAACAGTCGCGTCTTTCGGCAAAGTCACCGTTTTTGAAATCCCGTTGTCAACATATTTTTGGAAAGCAGCCTGCATTCTTACATGCCATTCCGGAGCTATGTCGGATCCGACAACAAATATCCTCCTCGTCATTGCAGGTATCTCATCAATGTTTTTGATTGAGCCTTCCCGGTTTATCCTTTCAATGATCCCATCATCATATGACTTATTTTTAATCAGCGCCTTCTTTAGACTTTCATTGAAATAAACCAAAGTTTTCCCTTCTGCTGTCTTTCTCGCATAGCTCAGCGCAAACAAGGGCTCGATTCCGCTTGAAGCGTCTGCAATTATGCTTATTGTGCCCGTAGGGGCTATTGTAGTTAAAGTGGCATTTCTCAGCTTGATTTTTTTATTCTTGGAATTATAAATGCTGTTTTTCCACGACGGAAAAACCCCCCTTGATTCTGCTAATTCCGTGGAAGCCCCTTTTGCCTCTTTAGAAATAAACTTCATTATTTCTTCCGCTGTTTTCAATCCTTCATTAGAATCATACGGAATTCCAAGCTTGATAAGCATATCAGCAAAGCCCATTATTCCCAGGCCTATCTTCCTGTTTTTTTCAACGATTTTCATGTTTTCTTTCAAAGGATACTCGCACATGTCTATTACATTGTCAAGAAGATGCACTGACGCATGAATGGTTTTTTTCAATTTTGCATAGTCTATTCTTCCATTGCCGGCCATATTGGATAGGTTTATGCTTCCCAGATTGCATGACTCATAAGGCAGCAATGGCTGTTCCCCGCAGCTGTCCGTTGACTCTATTTTTCCAAGCTTTGGCGTTGGATTGAACTGGTTTATCCTGTCAATGAAAATAACTCCCGGATCTCCGTTGAGCCACGCCTGTTCGCAAATTAATTTAAAAATACTTCTAGCACTTTCCTTTTTTACTGTTTTTTTAGTTCTTGGGCTCACTAAGCTGTAGCTTTTGTTTTTTCTTACAGCATCCATGAATTCATCGGTTATCGCAACAGAAACATTGAAATTCGTCAGGACATTTTCCTTGCTTTTTACAGTTATCAAATCTTCTATATCCGGATGGTCCGCATTCAAAATGCCCATGTTTGCGCCCCTTAAATTTCCCCCCAGCTTGATCTGCTCTGTTGCGGCGTCAAAGATTTTCATGAAAGAGATGGGCCCTGAAGTAAATCCTGAGCTTTCTATTATGTCCCCTTTCGGCCTCAGTCTTGAGAAATTGAAGCCTGTTCCTGCCCCTGTCTTGTGTACCAGCGCAGTGTCATGCAGCGTCTTGAATATTGAATCTATTCCGTCTTCAATCGGCAGCACAAAGCAGGCTGCCAATTGCTGCAGCTTTCTTCCGGCGTTCAATAAGGTCGGGGAATTCGGCAGAAAATCCAATGAGGACATTAAATTATAAAATTCCTGCTCTGTTTTCTTGATATTTTTTTTCGAATTCCGGTATTTTCCGTCTGCCTGCGCAATATTTTTTGCAACTCTCCTGAACATGTCTTCCGGCTTTTCGATTACCCTGCCTTTTGCGTTCTTTTTCAGGTATCTCTGCTCAAGGATTGTCAGCGCATTTTTTGAAAGATTGATTTTTGGCATTTTACTTTACAAATTCAACTCCAGTTTTATCTTCAAATTTCATATCTCCGGTTAAAAATGGCACTTCACTTGATAATGCGTATATATACCCCATGCAATCTATATAGCTTAGTTTCTCTTTTTTGTGCAGATATTTTAATTCCATTGCCCCTTGAATCATGCTTTTTGGTATTATCACTGCCGAGTCTTCCCATTCTGCAAAATATTTTTCAGCTATACCCCTTCCAAAATCTCTTAACAGCGAATAATAGAGTTCCATCAGGTTTAGCTCTGAAGTCACCAGAATAAAGTCTGTGTATTTGCTGTAATTTTTATTGCCTTTGATTATTTCTATCAGGGCATAAGTATCACAAAAGAAGGTTTTAATGCTCATCATATCCTTCGTCAATCTCGTCCATAATCTGCTGGGTCGGCTTCTTGATTTTTAGTGTTCCAAATAGTTTCTTTATCTTCTGCCTGCTGTCTCCCATAACTAAAAATATCGCTTCCTTATTCATTTTCAGGTTTTCTGATTTTATTATCTCTGTAGGTATAGTAACGCCGAGCGAATTTCCCCATTTTTTAGGCGCGGCTTTGAATTGCTCCATTTTTATCACCTTCTTATATGTATAATTTAATTATATTTAAACCTTTGCTTTTTATGCAATCCATAAATAACGCAAATTCGACACTTGGTGCCAGTCGAATTTGCGGGATTGAAAATTGTCAGACTAAAATCTGGAAATTATACTGGCAATTTTCAATAAATTTATATAAATTAAAGCTAAAGATGCTATTATGGAGGAGCCTTTGTCAATAAAAGACGTGCACGACAGGCTGCAGGAGCTGCCTGGCTGGGAGATGCCAAGCCATACTGAGATTGCAAAGGAATTTGAGTTTGCAAATTTCAGCGAAGCAATGGATTTTGTGAAGAAAGTGGGGGAAGAATCTGAAAGGCAGCACCATCATCCTGATATTCTGATAAGGGACAATAGGGTTTTGCTGACTTTGACAACTCATGAAGATAATGGGCTGACTTACATGGACTTCAAGATGGCAAAGATTATAGAGCAGATGGTTTAAGATAAGTGTGCGGGTTATAGGGAATTGAATATCAAATTTTTATTTGGCAACGACTTCTGCTTCGAGACCAGACACTTCTTCATTGTGCGTTTTCAATAGTGCGTCTATTTGTGCAACCTGCTCTGGCGTAAATGCATCCGGATTTTGATTATGGGATACTGCTTTTCTATTTTTATTCTCTGGTTTGCCAAGATGCTCAACAAATGCACGAACCAAAGAATCAAAATTACCGGGCTTGGGGGAAGTTCCATCAGAACGGGCATAAAATGTGTACCAGCCCGGGAAATTACCTGGATCAGCAAAACCATAAATGTACGACAGAGGAATTATTTCATTTGACTCAGCCATACTGATTAGAAATATGGCAGTGTTTAAATTATTTTCGCCGTTATTTACTATCTAGTACTCAATCCCCTTTCTCGCGACAATGCCCTTCTGCCACGGATGCTTCAATCCTGAAACTACATTGACGTAATCTGCCGCATCCATCAGCTCTTTTGGAGCGTCCCTTCCCGTGAATATTAATTCAACTTCGCCGTGATTTTTAGCTATATCAAGCACTTCCTGCAGCGGGATAAGCCCTTTAGCCAAAACGCAATTAATCTCGTCCATTACCACAACATCAAAATTGCTGCTTTTGATTATGTTCTTTGCGTGCTCCCAGCCCTGCAATGCAGCCTCTTTCTCCTGGATATCCGGCTGGAAGACAAACCTTCCTGTCTTGTCCTTGAATTCCTGCAGGCTTTTCTGCTTCAGCGCATCAACGCCAAACTGCTCTATCTCGAAGCCAAGCTTCTTTGCGCCGTATAGCTCTCCTGTAAAGCCGCTTTTAAGAAACTGTATCATATGGACTCTCAGATTATTCCCGACTGCTCTTAATGCTATCCCCAAAGAGGAAGTTGTCTTTCCTTTTCCGTCTCCTGTGATGACATGAACAAGTCCAAGTTTGCCGGAGTCATCCCCTCTGACAGTAATCGGCTTTTTTATTTGAGTTAGTGACATTTTATTGGAGATTTTTTAATAGCATTTCTTTATTTTCAATCCGCTCACTTCGTTCGCAACAATTAGTGCTCGTTGTCGCTCCGATTGCCACATCGCGACAACTCGCCTATACATTTACTAATGAAATCACAAGCGGTTCACTTTCTTAGCCTTTGGGGCAAAAAGTCGCTCTCGTTGATTTAAAAAATTTAATTTTGTTTTTGCCGTTTATTGTAAATGTAAGCACTATTTATTGATAAATCTATCTGCAAATCTCATCTCCTTTTTTAATGGTAAATTAAATAATAATAAAAGAAATAAACTACATGCAAAGGCCCCAGCCGCATCCCGGGCAGTGCAAACATCCTTCTTTCAGCTCAACCAAAGTATTGCACTCAGGGCAGTTCTTGATTGTTGCTTTTGTCATTGGCCTTTCTGTTTTTTGATTGCCGTTGTTCGCATACACCAAGCCATGCCCGGCTTCCTTTACTGCTTTTGCCGGCTGAGGAGTTTCTGCTTTTGCCTCCTGCTTGTGCTCTTTAGCGCTTGGCGCAACTAAAACCTGGTCCTTGATGCTGGAATCCCTGAATACTGTTACATCCTTGCATCCGAGCCTGTAAGCCATGATATATGAGTCCCTCATGTGCTCCAAGGTGGCATCTGCGGGGAAATTGTTTGTCTTTGAAATGGAAGAATCCACCCATCTCTGGAATGCTGCCAGCGCCCTTATATGGTCTTCAGGAGTTATGTCCATTGCAGTGACCAATGCCTTTCTTATCTTTTCAGGTATGTAATCAATGTTTTGGATGCTGCCGCGATGCTTGTTTATGTCTTCCAGCACTTTCTCGTTGAACAGCCCTTCTTCCCTCAGGACTTTCTCAGCTGCAGGGTCAATGTAGAAGAAGCTGCCGACCTTGACATTCTTCTCGAATACAACTGAATACACTGGCTCCATTCCGGAAGAGCAGCCTGCAATCATTGAGATGCTTCCTGTAGGGGCGATTATAGTTGTGTAGCCGTTCCTTATTCCGTATTTTTTCATGTCCTGGCTTATCTTGTCCCAGTTGAATCCATTAAGGCTTCCTTCCTCTGGGCCTTTTATAGGATGCCTTCCGTCCTTGTAGAAGCTCTTGCTGTAATAAGGCAGGTTGCCCCTTAATTGGGCAAGTTTTATGCTTTCCACCTTGCTCCAGTAAGCGATGAATTCCATCAGCTTTTCCATGAACTGCCTTCCTTCATCTGTGTTGTAAGGCAGCTTAAGCTCGTACAATAGGTTTGCAACGCCCATTACTCCCAGGCCAACCTTTCTTGTGCTCAGGCTCATTTCTTCTATGGATTTCAGAGGGAAATTATTTACATCTATGACATTATCAAGGAACCTTGTGCAGCTCATCACAACTTCTTTTAAGCCGTCCCAGTCAACTGTTGTCTCTCCGGTTTCCTCGTCCTTTTTTGCGAATGCCCACACGTTTATGGAGCCAAGATTGCACGGCTCATTTGGATAAAGGAGGACTTCGCCGCAATTATGCACTACTAGTCCATTGGCTATGAAAGAATGGGTTGATGGCTCGGTTATATCATATACCTCTTTTTTACCAACATATTCAACAGATTTAACACTATCAACAAAATATTCTTCATAAAATTTGAATTTATTTAATTTTAAAGCTTTTTCTTTCAATTTGCTATGTATAAAACCTATCTTATCAGCAAATCTTGGTACGTTTTCTTTACTTACATTTAACTCGTAGTTTGTGCCAGAGGTCTTATATATTACAAGCTCTCCTTTAGCATTTGTATATTTGAATTCTTTGGGCTTAGTCGAGCGGTTGTATATTGAACTCCGTATTCCCAAATTCAATAAAAGCAGCTGTACATCTTTCAAGAGCTTTGTCGAGCTTGAGTTTAGTCTTATATAATTTCTGCTTTCCTTACTCAATCCTATTGTGCCGTCTGCAGCAAAGAGCCCTTGCAAGAATCCGATAACTGCTTCTTCAGTTGCGGTGAATAAAGCATTTGGGACGCATCTCTGTTCAGTTACGCCAAGATTCTTAAAATATTTTACTACATACTTGCTTGCGCTTCTTAGCTGGATGCATTTATTTTCATACATTACTTCCTTAACTTCCCTATTGCAATATCTCTCAAAAATAGGCTTTAGTACCTCCTTGATTTCTTTGTCCTCAGGCGCAAAAACCAAACCCATTGAATTATACTTCTCACTTAACCAGCCATCGCCTGTAAGCCATCCGAGCAATAGCCCAAGCTCCCTGCTCCATTTGGTTGGAAGGTTTAAAGTGTATGTCCTTCCATTCTCTCCAACCACCCTATTTTCTACTTTAAATTGCATTTCTGTATTTTTGTTGAAATTGCCCTGTCCAGATTGCAGGAATACGGAGTCTTCACCGGTCAATTGCCCTACTTCTTTCCAGCCATTATCAGTAAGCACCCTATGGTCAGCTGTTGCTACTATTTCATAGCCTGATTTTGTAGTAAGTTTATACGCATCCTTTACACCTGTTTTTATTATTTGCTCAGCTTCTACATTCTTGCATCCTTTTTGAATCATCAACAGATTTTTTCCTGTAGATTCAGTCCTTACATCAACTATTATGTTTTTGGTCTTAATAGAATCTATTCTTTCCAAGCCATTTTCTGTTGAAATTAAAGTATCGCCTGCAACGCATGGATTTGTAGTCACAATCGGCCCAAGATGCTCATAGAATGGATTGTAGTCATTCACCTTGTCGAAGAATATTACTCCTGGCTCTGCCGATTCCCATGCCTGATAGACTATCTTGTCAAACAGGGCTCTTGGGCTTACATGCTTTACAACTTTCCCGTCTTTTGGATTTACTAATGGGTAGGGCTCATCAGCCTCATAATACTTCCAGAAATCACCCATTATCAATACGCTTATGTTGAAATTCCTCAATGCCTTATTGCCGTCTTTTGCTGTTATGAATTTTTCAATGTCAGGGTGGTTTGAATTCAAGATGCCCATATTTGCCCCCC
>JACPMV010000007.1 GCA_016185845.1 Candidatus Woesearchaeota archaeon
GAGATGAAGCTTAGCCTGGTTCTTGTTGACGACTCGAAGAACAACGCAGCAAGAATTTTTCCTTTTAAAAGGCTGCCTTTCGGCTTGTTTTCAAGCTGCCTTACAACCTTAAGAATGTACACAAGCTCTTCCTTTGAGAAATCGTTGATTGAGATTATGTCCCTATTTTTGAAGTCCATGCTAAAAAAATTATGAATTAAGAGAGGTATATAAAGATTGCCTTTTGAGTATACATTTTTGGTCAAAAAGCCCGTTTTTAGAAAAAAGCAATACCTATACTTCGTTTTAGGACTATTTAAAGGTATTTAAGGGTTGCGGTTTTATAATCATTACTTAGGAATAGTTAAAAGAAAAAGATTTATAAAACACATAAATTACCAATATAATAATGGGAAGGTTAGCACAATTACTGCGAGGGGAAAAATTAATTTTTTTAAGCGGTCCTTATGGTACCCAAGTTGCCGAGAGAGTTGCAAGAGACAAGGTAGAAAGACCGCAAAGAGCTACCAATATTCCCGATCATAGGCATATAGGCGCAGCTTGTTCTGCACTTTTGACTGATGAAGGCCAAGCCTATTTGAGAGAAATTGCTTCGGATTATATGAAAAGTGTGCCTATGGAACAGCATATGGTTTTAGTTACACCGTCATTCAGATTAGCAAAACAAACTCTAGAGGCTGCTGCCTCCGTACGCGGGGTAGATCCAAATTTGCCAAAAATGGGTCTTGAGTTATGTTTAGACTCGATAAATCTTTGCTTGGAGGAAAAACCGCAAATAAGGCCTCACGCCACTACATTGCTAGCTATGTCTATTGGTCCGCCTTTTGATTGTTACAGAGGAGAAGATACACCTCCAGATGTAGATAATAAATATCTGCCTCAGGTTTTTGTCGCTGTAAGATTTAGTTATAATAAATTGGATTATCTGATGTTTGAAACTGTGCCATCACTTAGTGCTGCACTTGGCGCTGTGAATGCATTTAACCAAGCCCATCAAGGATTAAATATTCCTGAAAGCTTGGGCAATTTTCAAAGGGTCGGTACAATTCAATATCTAGGAAATACTTTAGCCAATGTTAAGCTCTTGCATAGAGATGCAGCATTGATGTTGTGCCCAACTTATAGACCCAATACAAGAAGTTTTGAACCTATGCATCCATACATGGATTATGTAATATCACTTTGTCTTGAACAGGATGGAACTCTTAATGGAGTGCCATTGGATTCCGCGATTCAAGAAATTTTCGCAAAATCTGAAGGGCAAATTCAGCCATTGGGAATTGGTATTAATTGTAACAGCCCTGATGTTACTGAAGAAGCTTTATCTTCATTATCACCTGAAAGTCTTAGACGAGTTATTGGAATACACCCAAATGCTTCGTCGGAAAGGAATCCAAGAAATTATGCCAATATGACACAACTTCAACAAATTAAAGTTGATGAGTATGTTCGAATTGTAAAAGGATTGGTAGAAAGATTTAATTTAAAAATAGTTGGGGGCTGTTGCGGAACTAATGAGGTTACAATGAGAGAATTACACACAGCTCTAGCCAGATAAATTCAACTCTGCTCTTTGGCGCATCTCTCGCACAATAAAGAGCCCTTGACTTTTACAACATCCTCGACGTAAGCGCCGCAGTTCTGGCATATTGCCTCATTTTGTATCACTCTGTCGACTGGCTTTCTTTTGGCTTCCCTCAGCTCAAATTTCTCCACAAGCAGGTCGAACAGCGAAGGCTCTATTTTCAGAATGTCCTTGAGCGTCAATAATCCAACCATCTTGCCGCTGTCAACGACAGGCAGATGCCTGATGTTGGAATCCCTCATTATAATTAAAGCATCGTAAATGTCTGACTTTGGAGAAACTGTCTTCAGCCTTTTCTCCATGAAATTCTTGACCTTTTTTGTCAAGGGATTTATGCCTTTCGCAACAACCTTTCTCACAATGTCCTGTTCAGTTATAAGGCCGATGGACTTATGATCATCCTTGATTACCAAAGCGCCGACATGATTCTTTGCCATCATTTTTGAGCACTGCTCCAAACTGGCATCAGAAGTTATAGAAACAGGCTTGGTAGTCATGCAGTCGTAGACTTTGTATCCGGTTTTCATCAAACACACCTGAAAAAATATTTATTTTTGAAGTATATTAAGGTTTCGGAAAGGAATTTAAATTTAGAATTCAATACCCCATCAGAATCTCAACATCTTTGCCGAATATCTTCTTCAGGTCCTCAAACATTCTCTCTTTTATAGAATTCTTCTGAGGGAACTGCGTACTTGAAATTGATTTTTCCAGGTCTTCCAATGAGCTTTTTTCCATCTGGCCCAGCGAGCCGTCATCATTTATCTTTGCCCTCGTTATTTCTTTCTCTTCAGCGTCCAAATCATAAGTTATATAAGCTTCATTGCCAAGCAGGATTACCTCGCCGAATTTGGAGCCGTGCTTCAGCCTTATCTTCACCCTTTCCAGATCCCTGACCCTTTTTCTTTGTATGTACTCGACAAGGAATTTTATAAGCTCTGCCGACTCATGATGCAGCTTTTCTATCTCCACCTTTGACAGCTTTTTCTCGTCATAATCCTTCTTTGCTTTCATAACTTCCTGTAAAATCCTGAGGAATTTTGACGGAACCTTGCCCTCGGAAACAAGCTTGTCTTCAAACAAGCCCGATATTTCGCTGTCTTTGGCCTTATCTATGCCCTCAAGCCTGAAAACATCCCTGACAACAGTCGTGATTGTGTCATATATATTGAGCATTTCCTGCTCTTCCTTTATTTTCTCGATTTGCGTGAACAGCCTCTTTAGCCTTTTCAGGTATTTGTCGCTGTCCCCTATCAGCTCGTCAATCTCTTTTCCAGTGAGCTCCTTTTTCTCGCCGTGCTCTATGGATTTTCTTATATCAACAGCCCTTTCAAGAATTTTGACGAATTTATCCTCTAGGAGTTTTTCCTTGTTCACAAAAATATCCCTCATCAGGGAGCCTGTCTCTTTTGGCGACGGGGGAGCAACTCCGTAAAGCATCAAGGCAGCCTGGCTCGGGGTCAATAATGCATAGTAGATGTCTTCCATTCCAATTTCGTTTAATCTCAGCTGGACTCTTCTTATCACCTGCTCGCCTGAGCCCATGAATATGTCAATTGCCTCAGGGCTTGGCTTTATCTTTCCCATCTTCAGCAGCTGCTTCCACGGCATGAAAATGCCCCTGTCAAAAAATGGGACGCCGTCCCTAAGCAAAGTGAATATGACCGGATTTGCCTCCCTTAGCGAATCCCAGAAATCAGTCAGGATATATACCTGGATGTTAATCTTGTTTCTTATTCCCGTAAGTTCCCCTGCTTCTATGCCCATGCCGATGATAATAGCGCGCAGCTTGTCCTTTAATTCCACTCGGGTCATCTTTTTGACATCAGTGTCATCAATAACTATCCACACGTCAATGTCGCTTGAAGAGGTTGCTTTTCCCTGCACCAAAGAGCCAGCCAAGACATAGGAAACAATATATTTCTCGAATTTCTTCAGGACCATTGTCTTGTGGACTTCTGCAATCTTTATGGCCTGCAGCATTCCGTTGTCGTGTATCGGGGCTGATAATGCTATAAGCTGAAGCAGTTCGTATTTTGCATCAAAGCAGTTCTGCCAGAGCTCTGACAGGATTAAAGTCTGAGGAGTAATATTAGGATCGATTTCTTTTCCGATGCTCTGGACTATGGCAGTCAATTTGTCTTTTAATTCAAGCTTGGACATTGTCCTGCTGTCCGAGTCATCTACCAAAACAAGAACGTGGATTTTATCTTTGTCCTCCGGCTTTGGCTCTGCGGGCGGCAATGGCTGCCCCGGAGCAAGCTGCATCTGCTGCAATTGCTGCAATTCCTCCGGCTTTGGAGGCGGCATCAGCGCCATGCCCATTATGTATTTGTCAAATTTTTCAAGAACCTTCTTCTGGAATTTCTCAAGCTTGGACTTGATGGCTTTGAGCTTCTCCTGGACATCTTCAGGCAGCTTGGAAATTGCCTCTGCCTCTTTTGCCTGGACAGGAGCATTCTGCGTAGCTTCCTTATTGTCGCTGTACGGCTTTCTGTCTTTTTTCCCCATAACAAACCCTTTGATTCGTGTTTTTACTAGATTTATAAATGTTTGCTTGTTTCGTACTTAACATATTTTCAATATAGTAAATAAATTTGTACCATATATCAAACCGAAAGGTTTAAATATAAGTTATATTACTTAATAGTAGTAACAAATTAGCTTTTTGCGGATAACACCTCCAAGTGGTTTCGCATAAAAGCTTAGTTTCTGGAGAGGTGAGTTAAGCCAGATGATATAGATACTCCAGAAGCGAAAAGCTTAAATACAAGCGTTGTTATGGTATAGTAGTAACAAATCAAAGGTTACATCAAATTATTTTCAATAAATATTAAATATACGAGAATAAAACAAAGGGGTGGAAGGGAAAATGACAGAAACACAAGGACATAGCGGACATGAACATTATGTACATCAGATAACTGAATTAGCTAAACCTGGAGCAAATTATAATTTAGTTAGGAAAGATATTGAAAAAGCCAGTGCTGGTTTTACAGCAAATTATCAGGCAAAACCAACACCAAAAGGTGAAAGAGAAAAGGAATTTAATAAAGTTGCTGCGACATATGTACACAGCCTATTCGGGATTGGTTATGATGATCCATCACTAGCTGGAAATCAAGTTAAACAATGGTTAAGCAGATTACCAGAAGGTGCATTGGGCAGGATTTATGGTGCAATTGAAAGAGGGGATAAAGTAGCCATCTTAAATGAAATTAATCAAGCATGGCAAGCCCAAGCGAACAAGTTAGAAAGTATTTTGGCAGAAGTTAGGGAACAGCCTGACGAAGTAAAGCTTGCAGTCTATGGAAACCTAGCCTCAATGTTGGGCGATGTCAATGGCTATAAAGGAAGCCCAGTCAGTGTTGCAGAAAACTTACCTGGCGCAATTTCTGGATTACAACAGAGATTGGCAGTTGCAGAAAGTGTTTCAAAAACACAAGGCGCTGGTCATTCTGTCCACTAAAGCCAGCTTAATTTTTTCTTTTTTATCTTTTAATTTTTTTCTTTCTCATGGGGGTAGTATAAAATATGAACGGCTCATTTAAAATAAGCGGTCCGCATTATTTTGGAATACCGGCGTTGAATCCGGAGTTTGTCAGCCAGACTTCCAGGAATTTGGTAAAACCTGAACAAATTAAATCAGGAATTCCTGAGCCTAATACTGTAACTTTACGGCCATATAATCTAAGTATGCCGCAACTGCCTCAAATTTTTACAGGCACTGATGGAGTTGAGTACGCTCGTGAGAAAACTTCTGGTAGAAGGTATGTTATCCCCTATTCCGAATATTTAGAACTTGGTCGAGCAACTCAGCTTGATGATTTAGGGTTTTTGTCATGGAAAGCCACAGGCGAAAACCCCAAAGTCAGGGAAGAGGTCAGAATTCCGCAGAAAAGCGTTAATTATGGTTTAATGGAAAGCTTTGGGGAAAGGCAGTTGAAACTGCCTGAAGGCGATACTCCTGTAAACCTGTTTGTCCATGATTTTTCCTATAACGGCCCAATCAATGATGTTGGGAGATATTCTCATCTTGTAAGAAATTTAAAGCAAACTTTGATGAATAATTATGGAACAAAAGATTTGCAAAGGCTTGCTGCTGATTTGCAGTCAAAGGGAATGCCTTTAGAGGATATCGGATGGATTGCGAGCGGACTTGTGCCAAAAAATACCATATATGGTGTAGCGCGTTTGCCTGATGGAAAAATACTTTTTGTAGGTGCGGAAGATTCGTTCGATAAAATGGTGCGGGAAGCCAGATATCATGGACTTAAAAGGGAAGATATAGAATTCCTTAGAATCGGTGAGGAAATAACCCATATAGGAAGAAAATCTTATGATAGGTCTGTTGAAAGAATAGGGGAAGAAAAAGCAACAAAAAGGACATTAAGAGATATTGTTTTGGAAATGGCGGAAGGTGCAGATGGCAATCCAGAACTAGTAAGGCATTATTTAAAATTGGCAGAATTCATGGAAGGAGATATACGCACAACAAGAAAAAGGTACAGTAAAAGTTCATTTTCTTCAGAAGAAAATTTAGATGCAAGATTAGAAGAACCAGATGGAAAAGGCAGAGTCATCTATGCCAGAGGCAGATTTGGCAAAGATTACAGAGAAAGGGCTGCAGAAGCAGAAAAAACTGCAGAACCAGATGCAAGAAGCGATGCAAAGGCAGAGTCAGCAGAAGAGACTCCGGAACCATCTGAGCAGGCTGCAGAGCAAACGGCAGAAGCTGCCTAAAATAATTTAGATAAAAATAATAAAATTTCTATTCAATACTCTCCAGATTTTTCACAACACTGGCAATGAATATCCTCGCAAAGACAAAGCTGAAAATAAATGATATAATGGATAGAATAACAATAAAAAAATTCCTGTCAATAAAATAAGCCATTAAGAAAATAAATAAAACTGCCAGGAGCAAGTTGATAGAGTAAACGGCAAGAATATAATGCGCTTTCCTGATGCCTACAGCTAAAGTTTTCTGAACCACCTGCTTGATTTCGCCTTTGTGCGGTAAAGCCAGAGAAATAAACATGAAATAAGCAAGAATCACTGAAAAAACCAGGAAGGGAGCATACTTGATAAAAATCTTGGAGCCCTGCAGCACAGCTTCGCTGAAGGATATGTTGAGCAATAAATAGAAGAACAGGAAAATCAGCCCAAGATAAAACAGCAAAATAGCAAGAATAATATAAAAATTTCTCATTGATTGCTTTAAATTCAGTTTGTCAGTTATTTTATGGGTCATGCTCCACAATAGCGAAGAGAAAACCAAAATAAAAACAAAAATATAAACAAGATAGATTCTGAAATTTTCAACCACTCCGTCAAAATATTTTGTTAAAGCCGCCGGATCTTCACCAAGAATATCCTTCTGCTGCAGCACCCTTTCTGTCATCGAGGCTTCGTCAAAATTCTGCGCCGAGATGTAAGCCGACATTGACTGGGCATTTTCAAGCACTTTGGGAAGATAGGCATTGCTGACCATAAAAACAGCAGCGAAAAACCCGATTTGAATAATGACAAGCGCCAAAAGCCATGATTTGGATTTCCAAATAAGGGAAATGGATTCTTTTAGTGAAATAATGATAACACTTCTCATTTTAAGAAAGGCATAATGTGTTTATATCGCTTATAAATCCGGAGTGGTATTTATTGAATTCGGATATTATTGTCTGCTCGCCTTTTATCCCCTTGCCTTGCAGATCGCTTGATGACACCATATTCATATGTTGTGTCGTTAAATCTTTTGATAATTGCTTGTAGCTCCAATGCCAAGGCTCATTTTTAACGATAGCTCTGCCCTGCTCATATGGCTGGCAAAACCCGAAGTTGACAGCATTTCTGCTGAGCCAATTATAAGCAGCGACTTGTCTTCCGCTTCCACTGAAATCAGTCGGATCCACAGAATTGATATCTACCTCTGTTCCCAAGTGATGTCTTGACAAACCTGGCACTGCCGAAAACTGCGCTACATTTTGAACTTTTTGCTGCTCACTCAATGCAGCACCTAAAGAATCAAATTTATTATTCCAAATCCTTAATTGGTCGTCAAATGACCTATAACCAGAAATTATGTTTAGAGTTATTCCGTCTTGCTGTGCTGCCCGTTTCATTCTATCAAATGCCTGTTGCACCTCGGGCCTTAATCCTGAAATTGAACCAAGCCCGATAAAATCATTCTTTGCTGGAGATGTCGGAACAGATACCGCAGCTGGAGATATCGCGGTGCTGGTAGATGTCTTCGGCTCTATCAGCTGAAAGCTGAACTTCTGGTCGCTTGTTGTGCCTTCTTTTCTTTCAGCGCTTTCTTTGGCGTTGCTTGTAGCCTTTATATTTCCTGTGTATATTCCTGCTGGCTTACCTACGGTGGAAAAGGTTTTGGTGAAAATATCACCAACCCCGCTCATAAACTCGTTAAGCACCCTATTCTCGTCTGGCCCGTTTATTTCAATCTGAACATTTTTAATTCCCAATGGATGCGTTATTGTTGCAGATATTACAACATCCTCCCCTATCACTGCCCTGCTTTGAGTAATTCTAATGGGGCCAATCACCGGCTTTAGCGCTTCTGCAGGGGCGCCTTGTTTTGTAACCAGTATTTTAATCGGCGGCTGCTTTACAACTACTGGGTCATTTGTGCTGCAGTCACCAAGATCATAAGTGCCATCTTTGCGCTCTTTTATATTGTAAACCCCTATAGTGATTGTCTTTGTCTGCTGGCTGCTTGCGCTTTGCTGCTGGGGATAAATCGTTATAGTGCCTTGGGCTGACCATATACTCTTATCTGTTCCCGGATATTTTGCATCTTGTTTGAGGTAATTGACATCCTTTATTACTGCAATCACGCCTTCTTTTTCAATCCTTATTGTCTTGTCTTCCAGGATTATTTTTTCAATTATTTGTTCGCCTCTTTTTACTATTAAAACTCGCGGAGTATTGGCCTTATCATTCTCTATGTTAAGATCTGCTCTTGGCCTTAAATTCGGGAAGTGGTCTGGACCCTGCAAGTCTATGTCAAAATCGTCAATGCTTACTTTATCGTCAAGGCTATACGCTGTTTCCAGCCTTGTGTCTACTGGATTCAATTGGTCAGTAAAACTGGTTTTAATATAAACATTATTCTGATTGGCCTGCGACTCGATATCTATCGGTATTCCCGGAGTTTCGTAATTTCCCCTTCCGGTTACGCTAAGCTGAGGGGTTATCTCTATGGGGCCTATTTCGTTTATGCCGTCAAGCTCTATTTTCTCGAACTGGTCTTGTATATAATCAGGAGTTATAGAAACCCTTAGGCATTTTGGCTTTCCGGTCTTCATTACTCTTGCGCTTACGTACAAAGGTTTTCCTATCTCAAATTCAAGCTCTTCTTTTTTTGCCGTATCGGGATTCACGTCATTAATTTTAACCTCAAGTATTTGGGCAATTCCCTTGCTTGCAAAGAAAGAAGTGCCTTCGCCGCACTTAAACACTCCGGACAATGGATCGACTGTGCAGTCCGCAATGTCTCTTGCAGTCTTGTCAGTTATCGGCCTGTAGAAAACCCCGTTTTCATGCCCAGGCGGGAAGCAGTTCTTCTGCATTTCCGGAGTTATCCTCCTGTCCGTCCTTAATGTAATTTTAAGATGGTCGTATCTGTAGGAGTCCTCAATTACATCATGATGGGCCTTGTCTGACAGTTGGTTTTGCTTGAGTCTTGTGTTGAGTGAGAAGAATGATTTTGTTTGCTCATCAGGACGATTCAAACAGTCGCATTGATTGTATGCTGTTGAGGTTCCCAAAGCGCCTGTTGCTCCGATTGAAGGGGCTCCAACAGCTCCGCAGTTTATATCATTTGGATACTGGTCTAGCTGTTTTCTGCTTACACAAGCCAATTCCACCTTATAATTCTCCAAATCGCAGCCGGGATTTACTATCCATGAAGCCCTGTACTCGTATCTTGCCCTTAATGTGTTTGGATCTATTGTCAGGAACTCCCTTGATCTTGTAATTGGCTGCACTAAAGTTGCAAACGGCGAGGTATAAGCGGCATCTATCAAATTTCTGGCTGACAAGTCCCAGTCATAGCCGAAAGCTGCAAGGCAAACTTTTCTTGCAACTCCGCCTTGCCCAATGCCTAAAAGATTATTTAACCTTACATTTTGATATTCTTGCGACATTTCCTGCTGCGCTTCTGTTATGCCTTGAGATATTCCCTTCAAGCCTAATTTTACTTTCTCGCCAAATTGGGCTTCTCTGCCATCTGAATCATCTCCTTCATAATCCGGAGTGCAGCCATCCTGAAAGAATTTGACAAGCTGGTATAGCAAGCCGCATACATGCTGCGTGAACAATTCCTTGCAGACTCCTGCGTCAGCCCTTCCGTCTTTTCTTATGTCTATCAAACAGGTTGACATCGCAGACATTATGTTCTTGTACATGGCAATCCTTTGATTTATTCCTGTCAAATAAGCGCATTGCAGTGTTGCCGTGTCCTGCTTGAACGGATTTATCATGACAAGCTCTTCTTCCTTATTAAATATTTTGTAGAACAGGTTGTCCTGGCCAAAGCATGCAGGCAGGTCTCTTCCGCTAATATACCTGTTAGGGTTGTATTTCTTGTTTAGGTAGCCGATTCTGGAATACCTGTAGCTGAATTTCATGTCAGAGTAGCTTTCTGTTATTGTTTCACCTTTTTCATTAACTGATTCTTTTTGTTGCGGCGGGCTTAACGGATTTGATTTTGATTCGTGGACAATCTGGCTTTTTGGCTGCCCTGTCAGCTTAGCGAATTCTGCTTCCAATTTTTCGTCTTTGTCGTTTGGCTGGTAATAAACCTTTAAATCCGGTGTAGTCTCACCATTAATGCAGCAGCATATTTTTTTGGTATTGGGATTTGTTTCACTTACTACTTCCGGACTTAATCCCTGTCTGTAGAAACAATCCGATGTGTAGCCTTTGTCCGTTACAGTATATCCTTTTAATGACTCTTTGCCTAATTTTATGCCTTCTTTATCCGAGTCTGATTTTGCGAGCCATGCCCTGCATTGGTTGACTGTAACGCAGCCTGAAATTCTCTTGGGCTTTGGCTTTTCCTGCTCTGTTCCTTTTGGGGCAAGAACTGTGGGTTTTCCTTCTTCCATAACATATGGATTTCCATCAACATTTATGGTTGATTCCTGAACTACTTCCTTAAAGCCGCACAAATCATTGCAAGTTTGAGGCTGTGCTGTGAGGTAATAATTATCATTTATTTTCTTGACGTATATTGGCTTATCTTCCGGCCTTTGTTCATATCTCTTTAATTTGTATATGCCATTAGCTGTTAGTTGCGGCTCTTGGTCTTCAGGATATATCGTAAATACATAAAATTCTAATGGATTATCTTTTTTATATTGTATCTTAAAGCACTTTCTATCAAAAGGCTCGTGCTTGCCTGGCGTATGAAACATCTCCCTAAATTCTCCTTCTAATTTCCTACACTCTACAACTGGAACTTTCAATCCTTGCGTAGCTCCATCCTGCGCACAGGTATTTTGCGTTGTTATCTTTTTATGCAAGTCATCATCACTCTTTTTTTCAGTCCATCTGGAAGGCGTAGTGTGCCCGAATATCCTGTCGCAGCTCCACCTCTGCCATTGGTATATGTTTTCCTCCCTCTGCCATGCCTGATATACTGCCGGGAAGCATTTTTTCAGGTCAGGGTCGCTGAAATATTTTAATTTGAGATTCCTAAGGCTGCCTAATTGGTAGGATTGAACAACAGCTTTGGCAACAGTATTGCAATATTCATCGTCCTGATTGTTGCCGCTTGGAACCAATGCATTCTGCAATTTAAAGTTAAACTCGCTCGAAAGCTCAACCCAGTTCCTGTATATTTTCCAGACAAGATGCGCAAAGAAAGTGTACAAACATCCTATTGCAACATAGTCAATCACCCTGTCTATCTGCTCCTGGACTTTTGTTAAGGCATTGACAGACTTCTGCAGGAAATCCACAAAGTCATAAAGCATAAAATCCGGAACTACTGTCCTTGGGTCAAGCAAGGTGTTGTCAACAACGTAAGTAACTTCCTGGCATGCTGTCTGGGTTTCTCTTGCTTTTGCTACTTCACCCTTGTCATTAATAACATCATGGTCATATGTTATTTGAATTTTAAATGGGAATGTCATTTCGTTGTTTATTGCCTTGAAGAAGTTCTTCCAGTCATTTTCCAAAAACCTGTCCATTCCGTCAATATATTGAATCTTGGATCTAAAAGCTCTCTTGTGCCGCAGGCTTTTTGCAGCCTAACGCTTCTTATTTGTGCATTAGCTCCTCTGCCTATATACGTGTAATTAATATAAATGTATAGTGACTCCCCGCCTTCTGCAAGCCTCTCTGTGCTTAATAGCGGCGGGCTTTGGTATTGGGTTAAGGGTATAACATCCCAGCTTTGGTTGCCGCTCCAGCAAGTCCCTATGTTTACAGCCTGCTTTGCAAATCCCCTCTGCCCTAGTTTGTCTGTGGCAATAACAAAAATTGTGGATTTTTTTGATTCTCTTGCTTCCTTGTTAAGCTGAGTGTCTCTAAAATCCGTCACAGGAACTTCTTTTAGCCTTGTTGCTAGGGCAAATGCCGCTGCCAAATCAACTTTCTCAAACCTGAAATTTCCTTCCTTGTCTGCCGTGACAGACCTGTCTGCGCCTTCGCAGCTGCCTCCTCTCGGGCATTTTGACTCAAGCTCTTTTTCAGAAAGGTTCTGCAGCCTGTCTTCAAGTTTTTTCACGTCTGCGTCCGGGGACTTTGGAAAATTTTGGGAATCGGTTGTTCCAAATGCCTCATTGGGCAAGCCCCCCACCTCCAATGACTGCTGGTACAGGCTCAAAGGCAGCCTGTCAACAAAAAGATGGACTCTTGCATTCGGCTTTGTCTTTCCTGCAACAGTCACTTCATTCGCGTAATTCTCATAGATGAATGCTCCTGAGCCCGGAGTGGTTATCTTCACTGTCGGCTTTTTGGTGTCCAGCTCAATGTTTTTCTCTGAAACAAAATTGTTGCCGGCCTTGTCTTCAAAAACAAGCTTGACCCTGTAATTTCCGTCGCCTTTGTCCAGCTTAACTTCAAAATTAAAGCTGTCCTTCACTTCAACAGATATTGAAGGCTTCCTGAATTCCTCAAAGATGTCAACAGGAGGATACTGAAGATTTAAGGTTTGGCCGCCGCTTAATGTTTTTGCAGTTACAGCCTCTGATTTTTGACTTTCCTTTCCCAAAGTGTTTACTGCTGAAACCCCGTACTTGTATTCTTTATCTGAGTCAGCCAAAGCATCTATGAAAAAATTGTAATTTGCCGGCTTTGCAATTGCAATTGCAGCTGAATCCCTGTAAACAACATAATGGCTGAAGTCCTTGTCCTTTGACTGGTTCCATTTAATCTCAACGGAGTTCTGGGAGATTTTTTCCGCCTTGAGCCCTTTTATCTGCTCCGGAGCTGCTGAATCAGAGGTTAAGTCAACGAATACCTTTGCCGCAACAGGCTCGTTTACAGTGCCGCTGACGGTAAAATTGGATTTTTGCAGCAATGGCTTTATTTCTTCTAATTTTACAACAGGCTTCTCTGTATCAACAGCTACTTCAAAGATTTTCTCGTTTTTGTTATTGTCCTTGTCAGTAACCGTTATTTTTATCGTATTTGCGTCTGCCAGCTGCACCTGGTTAAAGTAGAATTTTCCGCTGCTCCCTACTTCATTTGCTGCAAGTATTTTTTTTGGAACGCTTAAGTCATTGACAAACAGGCTGACAGAAGAGAATGCCCTTGTAGTTCCGGATATGTCTATTGTCCTCCTGTTGAAATTTGCAGGCACTGCCGCATCAATCTTGGGGATTCCTGTTCCGTCGTCTGCTATTGCCCCGGGAGCTTTGACAGGGGCTGCTTCTGCATAAGCATTGGCTGACAGGAGAGGGAGCGTTAAAACTAGCTGAATCAAGAATACAGCAATCAAATCATTAAATTTTTGCTTCATTTTTTTATTTTTTTAATATTTTTTATTTTTGTTTATTCTCAATGTTTACTAGTTATTGAAATCGTCGTTAATGCGTTTTTCGTTATTGGGGGTTTTTTATTGGATTTTTTGTTCATTTTAATTCAGGAGCCGGCACTTTTTTTGAGCTTGAACCAAGTCCTGCAATAAACATAGCCTTGTCTTCTTCGCTTGCAGCTCCCTGGTAGATTACGTGGAAGACAATCTCTTGCGAGCCTTCAAGCTGCCCCTTGCTGACTTTCCATTCTCCTATGTAGCCGCCGACAATCTCTTCTTGGTCAACCAGATAAATTGTTGCTTCGTATTTTGCATCCTTTAGCGGGACTTTGAGCCTGAAATTGCCTTCTTTCGGATAGAATGCAAAGTCCTCAAATCCGGTTTCATTGCTTTTTACGAGTATTGAGGCCTTTTCATTTCCGGCAAGCTCTTCTTCAACACTTGGATCTGAGAGAAGATGCTTGACAACTTTGTAATCGGCAAATTCCTTTACAGGATTCATAAGCATGACAAAAGATTTTCCGTCAACATCTGTCTGTATAAATTCCTGCGAATCAAGATAGCCTTCTTTTGTTCCCCTTAAAACCCCGTATACGCAGTACGGCATTATCTTTGTAATGCCTGCTGCAGCTCCCAGGCTTAGCCACTCTGTTTTTCCCAAATCGCAGTAAAACCTGCCGCATGCAAAAGTCAGATTTACGTCTTTTATGCTGTCGCCTGTCGAATTGTCAACAGTGAATATCGTTGTTTCCTTCTCGGCTTCGCCGCAGTATTCTGCTGATGAAATCTCGTCAGATGCTTCAAACAATGTTGTTCCTTTGTTTACCCTGTTCGGGGTATTGTGGTCTATATCAACCTTGAACGCAAAATTGAACTGGTATCTTGAATTTGTGTCAGTTTCCTGGTCAAGTATTGTAGCAACAACCGGATAGCTTATATCGTATGTGAAATGCCAGACATGCAGGCAGAAAAATTTAAGCATCTGGCTGCCTTTGTCTGCATTTGATTTAAGTATTCCGTTTTGGCTTGGCCTTGCAAAGATGTCCATTGGCCAGTTGTCGTATCTTACAGACACTTTCATATTTTTGTATTTATTGCCGGGATTCTGCTCTACATCCAGCACATAATGGGACTGATAATAAGTCTGGGAATAAATTTGCCTGCCTTCAGGATTAGGGGCATATTTATTGGGATTAAAGTCTGTGCCAATTATTTTAACATAAGGCAGGTTAAATCTCAGCAGCTCCATTATTTTCTTTTTTATTTTTGATAATTCCCATGTTTTTGCACTGCATGTAACTTCTATGTCGGTTACCGGAATATCCCGGTCCAGAGACATGAGATCTATAGTTCTCTTCTCAAGGAAATAGTCATTGTTCTCCCTTTCCATTATAAGCTTTGCAAGCCCATACACTCTCTTGAACCTGATTGGGATAGTGTAGCCAAAATCCTCAATCTTTGCGCTGAAGCTTGCGTCTTTCGCTACTATTTCCAGAGGATATTTCATTTCTATTGATGTATCTTCGTCATTGAAATTAATCTCTATCAAAGGATCTTTTAACTGGTTTATCTCAAATTGATTTTCAAAAGGCTCAAAATTGCTGACGCAGCCTTGCAATTCATTCCTTATGTGATTTTTCAGCTGGTCTTTTATGAAATCTTCAGGCGGGACAGCTTCAATGCCGTCATGCCACCAATATGGCATTTTGAAGCCTGACTGCGGCAGATTGGACAAATACGTCTTTGGATTGTCGTCAATGCCCGGCGGTATTCTTATATATCCTCCGCTCAGGCCGATTCTCTCCAAACCGTCTTCCGCGATTATCTTTATGCAGTTGTCCACAAATGATTTTAGAGGCGCTGCTTCCGGAGCCACAATTTCCTGTTTCGGAGCCAATTGCCCCTGGTAGGAGAAGTAGACTATGCCTCCGATTATAATCACTAACGCCATGACTATGAATAAGGTTATCTGAGACCTTGAACCTGCAAAGTATACCTCTCTTTTTTTCATTTTAATTAATTTTATTTTTATTGAATAGTTATTTAATGTTCAGTAGTTATTGGAATTTTTAGTTAATGAGTTGTTCATTATTGAAATTTTTCTTATTGATTTTTTCATTTTCCGCCTGTTTTCCTCAGGGCCTTTACATCAATCCTGTTCAGGTCAATCTCGACATAGTCCTTTTCAGTCAGGTTCATGAGCTTGACAATATCGGAAGGGACCCTTACAACCAGGCCGCCGCTGGTTTTTATCAGCTTTTTGGCGTATCTCATCTTTTGTATATATGAAATATACTTATTTTATATATATTTAATATCGAAAACAATAGTTTTATATATAAATCATATATGTTATTTATAAAGTTTTCTATTTGGACTTGCTTATTTCTGCCGCCAATGTAGAGATGTAGTATCTTGCCAAAGCGGCGAAAATCAGAAGCAGGGGATTGGCCAGCAGCCCCACCAGCAATCCGATTGACAATTCCGGGCCTTGAGCTGCACTGAAGCCAAGAAACCCATAAATTTTTTCGGCCAATGCTGCTGAAAAAGAGTCAAGCTTTGTCAGGCTGCTTATGGAAATCGCTAAAAAAAATCCCGTAAAAATTATAAGGTAGGGCAGCAAAAACAGGCGGATTTTTGCAATGCTTAATTTAAGCGATGATTTTATTGAACTAAATCCGGGATTACGCATAAAATTGGGATACATGTTATTTGAAAGGTAAAACCCAGTTAAGGCTGAAACAGCCATGAATGCGAAAGCATATTTTATCTCAACAATCCATGAAATTAAAAAAATAAGCGCAAGCCAGAACCCGAGCCATGCCAGGTTAAGAGCCAGAAATTTTGAAATCAGGCTAAGATTCACCTTAACATCGGCGGTTTTTGCCCAGATTATCCCTTTTAATATGCTTGCCAAAAATATTATAGCGATTAAAAGCAGAACAAAGGAAAAGATTATCAGATAATAAAATGACTGGGTTTCCCTTGAAAGCTGCTGCGCTCTCTCGATTCCTATTGCAGTCAGGTCAGCAGGGAGGTCAAATGAGCTGATTTTTTCATTAATCCCTGCAATCCAGAAAAGAACAAAATAGCCGGACAGGATGTAAAACAAGAAGTCCAGAATAATTATCTGAATAACGTTCAAATTTATTTTTTTAAGGGAGGCTTTTAATATGCTGTAATTCCAGCTCAGGAAGTTTTGTTTTTTGGTTTTTTGCATTCTAATTATTATCAAATTTATTTTAATTAAACTTTTCTTCGCAATTTGTCATAATCTTCTCGGGCAAGCTTGATTTGTTTTAGTATTTCTGCCAATAACCCTTTGCCCAATTCTTCATCGCCATGAACAGGGACAACTGTTAATCTTCCATCAGGATGCTTGTATCTTGCATGGCTACCGGCTTGGTGCAGTTGTCAAAAATCGCATTTATAATAATTTATTAACGATTTTTGAGCATGCTCGGAAATCAAAACAATTATTATATATTTTGTGATTTCCGACATTTTCAAAACCCAGCTTTTCTAATATTTTGCATAATTTTCTTCCAGAAATAGGCACAAGTTTTGCCATTCATAAGTTAACCTCAATCTGCTGGAGCCCGATGAATTTCATTTGATTATGCTCTTCCTTATCAGCTTCTAAGCACACTTGTATGGCCTCTTTGACCCTCTCCATAGCCTGCTGCACAGTTTTTCCCTGTGTGTAGCAGCCAGATATGTCTGGAACTTTAGCTACATAAATTCCATCTTCATCCTGCTCTATGAGCACCGTAAAATTTCTGATTTTTTTCTGCATATTGATATTCTTGCTCATTTTGTATATAAATCTTTTTGTTTCACCAGTCATTCATATCCGCATCAGAGCCCTGCCTTGACTGCCGCTGGGCTTGCGTCTTTAGCGTTGTCGGCTCTCCGGAAGCTGCCTGAATCGTGTTGCAAAGCTCATTATTCTTTATCTTCCATTTTAACGGGATTTTGTCAAAGGTTATGCAGATTTTTGCGTATTCGCCCTTTGTCTCCTTAACTATTGCATTGGAGCCCATCCTGCCGAATGATGAGCCCCGGGGTATTCTTATATCTTTTTTGAACAGTTTTATGCTGCTGCCGTCTTCTCTTTTTATTAAGGCGTTTATTGTCATGTTTTCAGGCGCCCTTAAGTCATTTTCATAGTCGCCGTTCCTGACGCTGAATGTTATCTTGTAGATATAGGAAGTTGTCCCGTCGCTTAAGTTTACTATTGGCTGCGTTCTTGTTGCCTCTATGTGCGCCCCTATCTGGGCCAATCCTTGCGGCGTTTCTGCATAGGCAATGCCCTCGCTTTGGCCTTCAATGTCTTTCTCGCATATTGCGCTTGTCCAGTACTCCGTTCCAAGATACAGCCTTGAGAAAGCCTCGTCAACATCCTGCCTCCACTTGAGCAGTTCGCTGTCGTCTATGAATAATGTCGCAAAATATCTCAGGCCCCTGAACTGGGTGAAGACTCTTTCGAAATCAGCGAAGAAATTCTGGTATTTTTCCCTTGATGCTTCTTTTCTTTCTGCTTTAGCTAATTCATCTCTTTGGTCTTTTGCCTTATCCCTTTGGTCTTCTACTTTTGCTTCTTCAAATTGTTCTTCAATATTTTTTGAAGTTGGGTTTGCATTATCCCCGACATATTGCCCATTTTGGGCTTTTACAAATACCTTGTTATCCTTAACGTATAGATCTCGACCTGCGCTACCTTTCTGGCCAGTAATTTTTTGATAGCCGTTTTCGTCTGGAGGCTCTAAATTCAATATATTCGTGCTTCCACCAATGCTTATGGATATCTTTCTTATAAATGGATCTTTTGTTAAATCCTCTGGGTTGGTGTATTCAACTTTAACATCTCTAACTACTCCGTTTTTGTCTTGAAATATAGATGAGGTGCTTGCTACGTCTTTGTTGTTTACATTATAGGCTATTGTGTCATATTGCCCCTGAAGATTTCCGCTGCTGTCTCTGGCACAGCCTGTTGCGTCCCTGCATGTTGTGTCTGTTACAGTTCCCTCTGGATTTCTTTGCCTTAAAGATTTTACATTATTTGTTCCTTTGACTCTTTCTTCCTGGAATATTGAGTTGTCTTCATATGTTCTGACTTCCTTTGTGCCATCTTGGCTTGTGATAGTTCGTGTGGCTATTGTTGTAGCTGGCAGCTGCCTTTGCGCTTGTTGATCTATACTTATTTCTATATCTGTATATTGAATTAAATCCTGACCACTTTCAAATACAAACCTTAGTGCTCCATTAGACTCTTTATTTATCTCTTTGATTTTTAGTCCATTCAATGTGTCCCCCACTCTTAAGTCACTGTACTTTGTCGTAGTAGGGAGGGTCTCATAACGCGGCAAACCTCCCGGAGTTACAGATACCCTTGCCTTATCAATATCTATACCAAAACTTCTTGCTTCGGCAATGGCTGTAGAAACTAAAAATGCAGAACTATATGAATCTATTACTGGCACGGCTTGATAATTTGAAATTTGACTGGACGTGAGACCTAATTCTCTCAAAGTTTTATAATTTACGGTATTGCCATTGATAGTTACTTTAGAATCATCAGTCAGAATACCAGTAAATGGAATTGAATATTGAATATCGACAGTTTGTCCCTCCCTTTTTAATTGTCTCTCAAAAATTTTTGATGTAGGTTTCCCGTCTTTGTATTCTATTGTTTCCCTAACTTTCGAGTCTATGGTTTTTAATTCGCTGTCTTGCTCTTTAGTGGCTGTAGTAACAACCTGCTGCGTTATCTCGCCGGCATTATTGAATTTATTATCTGTTCTTGTTTGGCCGATTACAGTTTTTTTGTCTGCAGCAAACTCATCTTGTATTTCGGTAACTATATTGCCTTTTGCATCTTTGATTGTAGCTTTATTTGCCCCTGTAGTAATTACTCTTTTATCTTTTAAAGGATAATCTGTTCCTCCAGTATATTCGCCCCAGTTTATGCTTCCAACTATGTTTTTGGCAAGATCGTCTGGCAACAATCTGGTGTCTAATACTTTGTCAGATATCGTCACTTTTGTTATCGTTTTTCCATCCGGGCTGAAATCCTGAACTACCGGAATTCTTTGCTTATTTGCTCCGGTTTGAAAGGTAGTTTCGCTTGTTCTTATGTTATTTGTGAGTACTGTTGTTTTATCTTTGGTGTATAGTGTTGTAGTTGTTCCTTGAACTATTTTTATTTCATTGGAAGACGAAAAGACTTGACTTCCAGCCTCTCTGGCAGCATCAATTGCTGCTTGGATTGCTTGCTTTTGTGACTGGCCCATACCTTCTGTATTAAAATTTTTTATGCCCTCGATATCGGTTATTTTGATAAAATTTTCAGATATCTCAATTGTCTTTGCCACCAATGTTCCAGAGTCATCTCTAACAGCGTTATTGGGATCAATAACCACATTTCCGTATAATGAACTGGCTGCAACCCGATTGGTCGGATTAGATGGATTAATAGCAACATAATTGCCATCTGCTTGCTTATATCTTGATATCAAGTTTCCGTGCAATGTAACATACTCAACGTCTTCAATTTTATACCTGTTCCCTCCAAGATGGGTTACTTGCAAAGTCTCTCCTTTAGGAACATTAAATGTAACTCCTTTTATGTTTGGATTCCTTGCAGAGTCGACAGCTGTGATTAAATACCTAGTCTCTAGATTTCCAAGAGGCTGGTAAACAGTCACTCCTCCGGTTTCTCTTGGATTTAATCGCCCTTGCGCAAGCGCGTCCATAATTAGTATTTCATCATCTTGTTCTAACGCATTAGGACGTTTGCCAGTAACAAACCCTATTTGTTCTTCGGTTAATCTCTGATTACCAAATTGGTATGTAACTGGCTGTCCTGGGGCTCCCTGCGCTGAAGTGCCAGAGCTAGCGCGTATTGCACCTCTCCTTACTGACAATTCGTCGTTATTTAGGTTAACATCTGTGAAGCGTGCATAACTATCTCCTAATGGGATTGTTTCTGTTATTTGATTTCCGTTGAAATTAAACCTTGCATTTGGGTTTGAATTTATAGCATCCCGGATTCTTATTCCTATAAGCGATGATTGCTCTATACTGGTGGGTCGTGTTACACTTGTTAATTCAGCTAATCCCTCCCAAGTTCCAGTTCTTCTAGTGGTCATAGTTAATGTATTAGTATTACTGTTAAAAGTCCCAATTACATATTTTATTCCGCTTGCATCTTGGGTTATATGCACATATTCGTTATCATGCCCCGTATAGATATAATCTCTTCCATCACTTGCGCTGTGAAGAAATTTAGGCTGCTGTGCTGCTGCTGGCTGTGCAGCCTGCATCCCGCTTATCCCTTCCAGCCCGGTAACTTCCCCGGTAATAAAATTCCGGGATTCCTGCTGCTTTTGGGAATATTGGATTTCATCGGTTTCCTGTTCTTCGGGATATTGTATTTCTGCTGTTTCATCATAATCAGTAAACTCAATTTTTCCGTACGAATCCACCACTGCCAACCCATCAAGTCCTGAAGGGCTTTTTACTTTCAAATTCAATGGAGCATAAGAGTCAAAGCTTTCAAGATAAAACACATAGCCGTTTCTTAATTCGTACCAGCCTTCATTTAAGTGCTTCAATTCATTGAAACTGATTTCTTTTGCTGCAGGCCCTGTGAAGCTTGGCGGCTCTTCGGCAGCAACATTGGCTGTGATAGTGCCGTCAAGGTAAAAAGATGAAGCCAATATCAGCGCTATCAATAATGTTGCAGTTGTCAGGCTGATCAGCTTTGCTGCTTTGCTTTGTTTTAGTCTTTTCATCTTATTGCGAAAGGTTTATTTTCATTTTACCTGTTTCCTGTGCTCGGTGCCGGACTTGAGGATGGTGCGGTCGCTGGTGCTGGTGCGGATTCTTCACTTTCCTCTTCTTCATCTTCTCCTAAATCCAATCTTGAGCAGTAATCCTGCCGTATCTTGAAGCCTTCCTTGTATATTCCCTGCACATTTTCCAGGACTTCGCCGGCTTTTGAGGTTAGTCTTGCAACTTCGCACGCAATAAACGCCGTGCTAGAAGTGCCAGGCGGAGCTGGGCATACATGCAAACAAGCAGCTCCAATTCCTATTCCAAGAGCTGAAAACGGATTTGACAAAGCTTCTTTTATTATGTTTGTAAAATAGTCAAATACTGCTGTGTAGGGTATTAATGCAAAAACCTCTCCCCACAGATACTTGCATTCTGCGTAATTCTTCAGATCTTCGCAGGCCTTTGCAGGCAGCCCGTCTTTGGCAACAGAATTTTCCAGGCAGTCTGCATACAGGCATTTTATCTGCCTGAACTTTTCCAAGCCTGAGATTATGCCGGGAACACATGCAAATACGAATGCTGTGCCTAGGTTATTATTTGGATCCATATATCCGGCAAGTCCTTGCCCTCTTTTGCTAAGCTGTGTCTGTTGAGGATCATATCCTTGCCCAGGACCTGGCAAAATTTCCCCCAATGGGAGCTTATTGATCTGGCCAGTAACCCAATTCTGATATCTGCCCATTACGCCAGGAGCCCATTGGCAGTTGACAAAGCTACAGAATTTTCCTCCTGTGACCCAGGCAGAGTCAGCCGCAACAGCAGTGGCTTGCTCTGTCCCGCAGGATGCAGTTTTTTTTGCATAGAGAGCTGCAGCAGCTGGTGGCAGGGCTGAAACAGAGTCTGTAGCAACTGCTTCAATTATAGTTATGGTGGACCAGATGGTCACGACATTATAGATTATTCCAAACATCTGGCATATCTTCCTGGCATAAAACATAATTTTATTCAGCTGGCCTACGATCTTCATGCTCTCTCTTGCATCAGTTTTAGCATCATCTATCTTCTTCTGTATTCCCTCGTCAAACTTGCCCAAAGGCATATTGTAGAACCTTCTGTATTCCCTCGTCAAACTTGCCCAAAGGCATATTGTAGAACTTTATTTCAAACTCGGCAGTCTCGGTTTCAGGATTCCTTGTTACCCTGTTTCCTGACCTTGAGATGATGCTGAAAGTGCAGGTTAATTTTGCCTCATTGATCTCAAGCGGATCTTTTTTCAGGGTTATTTCCAAAAATGGCTCTGTGCTTCCCCTTTCAGTGTTGAAGCTTTTAATGCCCTGCACTATTGGCTGGGTAATCTTGCAGCTTGAAAGAGTTATCGGGCTGATGGACAAAGTTTCAATGTTCTCGGCTTTTGGCTCAAGATTTATCCTGCAATAAGTCCTTTGGTTGAACAAAGTGCCAAGCTGCCTGTCAATGCTTTTTGGCGAGCATTCGACAGAATTGCTCCAAAAGTCAGGCGTTTGCCCGGCATCCAGCTCTAAAACTGTTAATGGCTTTTCTACAATCAATTCATTCAGCGCAGGGTCGGTAAAATTAAATTTTATATTATTTGTTCCGCCTTTGGTGATTGGCTCTGAAATCCAAGTGCACTGCTGCCTGCTGCCTTCAAGCCTTTTGCACGTGCCGGGAACTTTCACAGCAGTATTTGTAAACTTTGAAAAATCAGCAGTTGCAGCTATATCATTCTCATCTGTTATATTTGCTTCAACCGCAATCTTATCTTCGAGTTTAAACAAGTCTTTGGCAGAAGCGCTTAGAGTGCCTACAGGCGTCAGGCTTATTTCATTAACTCCAGTAACCACAGGGGGAACTGCATCTACTATGACTTCAACAGGCTGCGAATCTGAAGCCTTATTGTCAAAAATATCCTCTGTGTCGGATTTTATTTGCAGAGTAGCAGTGCCTTGGGGGAAATTTATGTTCCGCCACCTGCAAGTCCAAGTCGAGTCTTTTCTGCAGCTCTCTGCAGCAAACCTTGAGCTGCCTACATACAAAAACACATCACTGCCAATCAATCCCGTAGCTTCGTCAAAATCCACTTCAACCAGGCTGCCTGTGGGCTTTGCAAACAGCTTGTCTTTTGATGAGCCTGCTTTTATTGACTGCAAAGCAGGCCCTTTGTCGTCCAAAGCCAGCGCCTTGCTTATCGTGGCAGTTGCCTTATTGCCCAGAACATCTGCGGCATTTATTATGATGGCTCTTGAAGAACGCAGTATTGCAGGAGTAGTGCTGGGTGTTGAAGGTGCGGCAGTTGGCGCTCCGGTAATGCTCGAGCCTGTTCCCGGATTTAAGTCAATAGCCCATCTGCATCTTTGCGTTTCGCTGTTTAGCCGCTGGCATGCCGCCCTTACAAGCTTTGCCGAAGGATTCAAAGCAGTAAGCTCAGCTGATACGCTGCCTGCATCAAGGTCATTTGCTGATATGTCAACAGATACCTCGACAGAAACGCTGGAAGGGGCGTATGTGCTTATGGCAACGCCTCTCCTGATTATTACAAAAGTTTCCGTCAAAATCCTCGGCGCTGTTGAATCCAAAGAGAACTGTAAAGATGCTTCCTGGGAAACCTGCCCG
This sequence comes from Candidatus Woesearchaeota archaeon, assembly GCA_016185845.1. GTDB lineage: Archaea > Nanobdellota > Nanobdellia > Woesearchaeales > GW2011-AR4. The sequence goes on from JACPMV010000007.1 coordinate 24,000, forward strand.
AACTTGTCTGTTGCTTTTGCTATTATTACATTTACGCCATCATCAAATTTTTTTGCATCAAGCGTCAGCCTGTCTTTTATTGTGCATCCTTCAGTTTTCGGGTCTATTGCCTGCTTGAACGAGCCGTCTGAAGACGCAAACTCTATGCTTTTTATGCCGGAGCATCTTCCTGCGCACGAAGCCCCATTGCATGACAAATCTGTAACTTCATAATCCAGGAGAATGCTTTCTGCCGCTGAAAATGTTTCCTTTGGGGCTGATAACTGCAGAACCGGCGGCAAGCTGTCTACGGCAACAGTTCCTGCTTTTGAGTCTTCAAGCTGAGTCTTGGCCGCGTCCTTGAACAGGCTTATTACAAACTGGACAGGATTGTTGCCAAAATTCTGCTTTCCAGCAGCAGGATATTTTAAAGTGCATACTGCAGAATTAGCCGTGCCTGAAGTAGCTGTTCCCGAAGCGCAATTGTCAAACTTTATGTTTGCGCCAAGATATACATTGTCTTTTGTTATCTGGGTTGTTGCGCTTGTTGCCTCGACGCTGAAATCAAGCGCGTCGCTTGGCCTTGCAATTCCCTCAATGCCGTCGCTGCCCTTTACAGTCACCTTGTCTATGCCCGCATACGCGCCTGTAACATAAAAGGGAATAGTTACAACTAAAGCAATCAAAAATGACGCTATAAACTGCAGATATTTTTCTTGATTCATTTTTTATTGCCTATTTTTATTTTATATGTGCTTAAAGTGTAGCTCTGCACAATTATGGAGTCTGCTGCCTTAATCCTGTATTTTTTAATCTCATAATACTCTGAAAATCTCATGATGGCCAGTTTCATTATTTTTATCAGGTTCATTTTATTCGAAGCTCGGCTGCAATTCAATTGAATAGTTTGATGAGTATTCCTCAATCTTTGAAATCCTGTCAATATCCTCGACTTTTCTTTCGGTTTCCGGAACATCTGCCAATGCCATGCTTACTGCATAAAGCAATATTGTGTTTTTCTGCAAATCTTCAGGTGTTATTGTTATGTTTAGCTTTAATCCGCCTTCCGGGAATCTTTCCTGGCCGGGAGTTGAGCCTTCGCCGAAGTCAATCTTAGGTATTTTGTAGCATTCTTTTTTTACGCAAATTCCCAAGTCGATTACGCACTCGCATCTTTCCTCTTCCGGAATTACTATTTTCTCGTTAAGCATTAAACTTATGTCGGCAAAATATTTGCCAGGAGCAATCTCAAGCTCGCTTTTTTCTGACTGCTTGCCCCGGTAGCTTGCTGCTGAGAAGAATTCCAGCTCAGTTTCTTCATTGTACCTTGTTAAGCTGGCAACAGCCTGTTCTTTATCGCTTAAATCGAAAGCGGAATCAACAAATTTCCAGCCCTGAAGCGCCTTCACGACATTTTTCTTTTTCACTATAACATTTTTTGTGTAAATAGGCTGCAGCTCCAAAGTTAACGAATCATCGGTTTCAATTTGCGGATCAAACTCAATGGCCTTGCCAACATAAGACTCCTTCAATACGTTTACAACTCCCCCGACTCCGACAGGGAAAGTATCTGACAGCAATCCGCCTTTATCTGTCGAGCCTATAAAACAGCTTTCCCCAATCAGTGTATAGAGCACTTGGGCATTTTCCACAGGCTGTTTTGTTGCGCTGTCCAAAACATTGACTTTGACATTTCCGCTTGTCCTTATGTCGCAAAGCTGGGATCTTTCAGACAATGCCAGAATCTCCAATGGAGTAAAATTTCCTTCCATGTGCCTATTGTTCCTTATGTTGCCTTCCAGGAAGAAATTAAATGCGTAGCCTTCCCCGTTAAGCGCAAATGGATCATTTACCTCCACTAAAACAGGATATGAAATATCATAGTCAAACTTGTAATCCTGTATCCCGAAAACCGAAAGCAGGCTGTTTGCGGATGAAGGGGTGCATCTTTCCCCGTTGCAGTTCAAGTCAAAATAAACGGGCCAGAAATCAAGGTAAGAGAAGTAAGCTTCGAGATTTGAAAATGAGCTGTCCGCCACGGGCAAAATTGTTGAATCGTAAAGCCTCTGCTTCAGCTCTGAATCAAGTATATTCCTGCCGTAATTGTAAGTCCCGTCTACCTGGAACAGCTGAATATAAGAAGACAGCATTCCCGTAATCTTGTTTTTCAAATCGCTTTTTTGCCAGCTTATTGAATTGCCGAACTTGAACTGAATGTCTGACATAGGCGGCAGCTTTTCCTTGTCAATTCCTGAAAATGCCACTATTAAATTAAGAACGTGCTTCTCGATAAAATGGTGCTTCATCTGCAGGTTCGTTATTTTGCTTGACAGCTCATAGACTTTTTCCAGGTTCACCGGAACTCTTGCGGCAAACTGGGTTATTTCAGCTTTTGAGCCTTGTACCTGCACTTCAATAGGATACTCAACCAAAACTGAGACGTCGCCGGAAGCTATCACAACATCGGTCTTTACGCTGCCTTTTTCTGTGACTTGGTAGCCCTGCTCCTCAAACGGCTTGAAATTATCCAGGCATTCCTTAAATTTCTTGTCAACATATCTTTCAAGCTGCTTCTCAATGGAATTTTCAGCCTGCCTTAAGCCGGGCCTTTTGGACGAAAACTCGCAGCTGCCCTTGCAGCTGTTTGCTGATTTCAGATACCACCAGTAGGGAATTTTCAAGTCCGAGTCTTTTGTAAAAGCGACTGCATCGCTTTCAGTCGGGTTTTGCCTTAAAGAAAATGATTCTTTGCTCAAGGTTTTGTCTGTCAGGCTTACGTATCCGCCTTGCTTGCCCAGAAGTTTTAATCCGTCAACGCTGGCTGAATAGGCGCAGTCATTTGCATAGCTCCTTATCGGATCAAACTGCAAGGGTATTTCTTCGCGGACAATTTCGATTTCCGATTCAGATGGGGTTTTGGCTTCCTTGGTGGCATAGAAGAAAATAGTTCCGCCCACTATTATTAACAGCCCGATTACCATGAAGATTGTTACCTGGGATTTTTTATTTTTCATTTTTCTCTATTTCATTCAGCTCTTTTTGTATCAGGTTCAAGTCATAGAGCTTTTGCTCCATCAATTCGCGGGCAAGCATGGATTTCTTTTTGCCGAGCTTTTTTGAAACTCTCTCTAGAAGATCGTTAATTTCTTTTGAAACGGTTATACGAATTTGTATACTCATTTTTATCTTAGTATAGGCTTTATGTAGCCTAAGTTTAGTATAAGTATTTAAAGTTTTCTATTAAAATTTAATATAATTTATGCTTAATTAAGTATAAATAAAGTATATTTATTTTTATTTTATACCTTTTTAAGGATAAAATAAGTATATTAAAAGAATAAATAAAGGATATATAAATTTTTAATTTAATTCAATTCCCGACCATACAACAATCTTTAAATACAATAATAAAAACATAGTTTTCCAATGGCCAGTAAAAAGGTGGTGGATTACATACGCGGGCTTCTGCAAAAGGGTTATGATATTTCCACAATAAAAAACACAATGCTGAAGTACGGATATTCCAGCCAGGATATAAGCGAAGCTGTGAATGAAATTTACCATCCGACAATAAGGCACGAGATTCATCTCGGCAAAACTACAATTTTCGCATTGATATTTATTGTATTGTCGGTAGCCGGCACCATATCCTTTTTTTATTACAATCCTCCAAAAGCCCCTTCAAATCTTCTTGACCTGAGCCTCAAGCCTGTAAAAACAAGTGCTGAAGCAGGGCAAATCATTTCATTCATCCAGGAGCTGTCAAACAAAGGATCTTCCAACAGATTTGATGTTGTCGTAAGGCAGGAAGTTATTGATTCAAGGACTTTCAAAATTGTAACATCTAAGTCAGAGTCAAGGGCAATAGAAACGTTTACCACAACTCCTGCGGAAATTGTGATTCCGGAAGATACGCCTGCCGGAGATTATATACTGAGGGTGATTGCAGAGTACGACGGCAAAAAGGCCCCTGCAACCCTCCCTGTAAAAGTGCTGCCGGCAAGAAAATTGGGATGTTTTGACGGCATAAAAAACCAGAATGAAGCAAGCACTGACTGCGGCGGAATATGCAGGCCGTGCGAAACCCAATCGCAAGAATGCGATGATCAAAACCAATGCACTGAAGATATTCTGGAAGATGAAAAATGCGCAAACAAACCAATTGAGCCGTGCTGCGGCAACAGCCTTTGCGAGTTTGACGAGACAGAGGAAAGCTGCAGCGCAGACTGCGGGGCAATTTTGGAAATCTCGACATCAAGCTTAGATGAGATAAAAAATATAGCGCTGGCCAATCCCTCAAAAGCATTGCAGGAATGCGGCAAAATTGAAATTCCTGATCTTAGGGATACATGCATAAGCAGCATAGGGGAAGCTCAAAAAGACAAAGAATACTGCGCAAGAATACAGGGCGAAAGGATTAAGGATTTATGCTATGCAAATATAGCAAAGCTCAGCAATGACAACTCAATATGCCAGAATATATTATTTGCACCAAGAAGGGATGCGTGCTACATGAATTTCATGATTGACAACGAGGACTATACCGTATGCGAGAAGCTTACAGACTCAAATTCCAGGTACCAGTGCGAGTCATTGAGGCAGCTGCACCAGGTAAGCCAAGGATAAATTCAATAAAAATAATCCCAAAATGGGCTATATATTTTATATAAAATAAAAACATAACATTTAAATATTAGGTGCCTATAAGATTATTTATTATGGCAAATAGCAATATGTGGGCAGATATTAGTATTCTGAATCTGATTAGGCCTGCCCATAAGACACTGGCTACAGTGTTTATGTGCTGATTGCCGATTTTAGCGCTTAAATTTTTCTAAAACAACCGGAGGTGTTAAAATTGGAGCAAAAGACCAAACTAAGTTCTGCGGAACGCGAAAAAAAATTTGTTGAAGATTTGTTAAGTGTTGATTTCAACAACCGTTCTGAAGAATCCAAGTTCAAGTAAAATGAAGAGCTATACAAAATGAGCAAACTGGAAAATAAACATTTAAATAGTAGCTGGAATTTCATCCCTTTCATGATTAGGCAAGATTATTATAGGTGCAGCTGTTGTTGCTAGAATTCTGCCATTGTTTTATTTAAGCGAGGGTGCCCAAGCGGCTAAGGGGAGCGGCTGCAAAGCAGCCATACGAGCTGAGAAATCGGCAATGAGTTTGCGCAATTCCCGCTTTATCATGGGTTCGAGAGATGCAAGCTACCGATGCTTCGCATCCGGATTTCCCATCCCTCGCTTTTTTATATTTATATAAGATAAATTAAGAAAAGGTGAATGAAGAAATGAAAAAAACAAAAATAAGGGGATTTAGTGATTTAGTTGGTTATTCCGTGTGTTGCTGCTTCTGTTAGAATTTTCAGTTAAAAATTTTTAATTTTCATTGACAATAAATAAAAAATTATTTGAGGTGCTATAAATGAGTATAACAAGATATGAAAGTGCAAGAAAAGACGGAGGGTTTACTCCTGTTTATTTTGTGGATTATGGAAAGCTTAAATCTAGGGTTGGTGGCCAATCTGAAATAGATTTGGCAGATTATGTGGCTATTGCAAAAGAAATTGGAAAGGATGATGACGTGCAGGTACATTATATACACACTAATGGCCAAATAATCAGAATTTTTATTAAAGGAGGGGAATGGAAAGCAAAAAGCGCAATCCCTATAGGCACCGTACATCCTGAAAGATTTTCGCAGGTTATTCCAAATAAAGCAGGATTGACAGAAAGTCAAGTAAACCGGGCTGTAAGAAGGACATTAAAAGAACTGCTATAACAAAACAATTAAAAACAAGTGAGAAAAGGCAGTATAATATGGTGCTTAAACTATACAACACATTAAATAGGAAAAAGGAATCATTTAAGCCAATTAAAGCCAACTTTGTGGGCATGTATTCATGCGGGCCAAACAGGATTACTAAGTAATTCTGGGCATGCCGTCTATGATTTCGCCCACATAGGCAACTTCAGGGCTTATATATGCAGTGATATTCTTAAAAGGTACTTGAAATACTCAGGCTTTAAAGTAAAGCACGTCATGAACATTACAGACGTAGATGACAAAACGATAAAAGGCGCAAACAAGGAAGGAATTTCTTTGAAGGAGTACACTTCAAGATATGAAAATGCATTCTTCGAGGATTTAAAAACATTAAACATTGACAAGGCTGATATTTTTCCAAGAGCGACTGAGCACATTCCAGAGATGGTTTCAATAATTAAAAAATTACTGAAGAATAATCTTGCCTACAAAAGCGAAGACGGCAGCGTTTATTACAACATTTCCAAGTTCAGGGGTTATGGAAAACTGTCGCATACAAAAGTAAAAGGGCTGAAGGAAGGCGCCAGGGTCAAGCAGGATTCCTATGAAAAGGGGGAAGCAAAGGATTTTGCCTTGTGGAAAGCCTATGACAAGGAAGACGGAAATGTAGTTTGGAAAACTGAGATTGGCGATGGAAGGCCCGGATGGCATATTGAATGCTCGGCAATGTCCATAAAGCATTTAGGCGAGCATTTTGACATACATGGGGGAGGTGTTGACTTGATATTTCCCCATCACGAGAATGAAATTGCTCAGAGCGAGGGCTCTACAAAGAAGAAATTCGTAAATTACTGGTTCCACAACGAGCATCTGCTTGTGAACGGGCAGAAAATGTCTAAGTCATTGGGGAATTTCTACACTTTAAGGGATTTATTGAATAAAGGCCAGAATCCAAAGGCAATAAGGTATTTGCTGTTGTCCGCTAATTACAGGGTTCAGCTTAATTTTACTGAAGAAGCTGTAAAAGCTGCTGAACATGCAGTGCAAAGGCTGAATGATTTCATGATAAAGCTAAAGGAAGTGAAGAATAGCAGTGGCAATAAGAATATTTCAAAATTAATCGATAAAGCCAAAAATGAATTCCAGAAAGCAATGGATGACGACCTGAACATCAGCGCTGCTTTGTCCCATATTTTTGAGTTTGTCAAGGAAATAAATACCCTGATGATGGAGAATAAGATTGGGAAAGGCGATTCCAAAAAAATAACTGATTTGATGCACGATTTTGACAAAGTTTTAGGAATTCTTGAAGAGAAAGAGGAAAAGCTGCCGGCAGAATTAAAGAAATTGATTGATGAAAGGGAAAAGGCAAGGAAAGAAAAAGATTTTACGAGAGCGGACAGGATAAGAAATGAACTGAAGGAAAAAGGGATAGTTCTTGAGGATACTAAAGACGGGATTAGGTGGAAGAAAATAAGTTAAAAGATTAGCGATCCATTCTAGATAAATTATGTTCAGCTTCATGGCTTGAAATTGGCGTACCCCTATAATCTGCTTCAAGAACATTACCCGCAACTGACGGACTTAGCCTTAATAAAATAGAATCGTCTCTTGTCCTACTTCTTGAATTAAATTTTATATTAGGTAATCTCATTTGGTGTGTTGTAACAAAAACAAATCCTCCATTAGGAGAATGCGTATAATCTAATTCCAAATGCCTTTCCAACTCCAAAAATTTTTCGACGGGCAGCCTTTTTTGATCTAATGCGTTAACAATATCTTTATCTAGGAAGTATATTCCCACATTTTGTCCAATAACAAAAACTCCATGATCCATCAAATCGGCCAATGATCTGCCATCGGCATCAATGCTATTTTGAATAGTAAGTGCTTCATTTAGTCCATAGCTAGTTAGGACTTTAGAGCTCTGCACTCCAAATCTAGCGGTGAAATTAGCAACTAGTGCTTCGGAATCTCCACTTGAGGATTGTCTTTTTAGTAAACCATAGAATATTTTATTTACATCAGGTTGATAAATCCCATTCCTTGCCAAATGTGGCTGAAGATTTGAGTATGCTCTAATCGCTTCTTGTATATTACGAGCACTATAAAAAGATACGATATCATCTGCAATTCCATAATTAATCCCGATACCAGCTAACCTTCCAGACAAAGACAATTGGGCCGGAGTTAGCTCAGAATAACTATCTTGGCTCGGCTGAGAAACATTTTGAGGGAATGTATCGTCTCTAGGTTCTAATTCGTATCCTATTAGATTTGTTAGTCTAATGCTCCCATGTTCAGAGCGTCCTTTAGGCGATTTAAGTTCTTTTAGCAGTACTGTATCATGGCTTGATTTAGCTAACTCATAAAGTTCTCTTCTATTAGCAATCGCACTTCTTTCATTTCTGCGCCATGAATGTTTGCTTGACTGCCTTCTCCTTACTTTGCCACTAAAAGGAACATAAATAGTGGTAGTGGGGCCAAAAGTTTGTTGAATTCGCATATCTCTTCGAAATTTGGCAGAATCATGTTCAACAGCCAATTCCAAATCACCAAAATCTCCAGAATGTCCATTTCCGTTTGAGTTATTCATAAAAAGCCTCCACAAGTTCCATATAAACTACTAATTTTTAATTACACATATTTAAACATTTCTAAAACTCAACCTCAATCTCTAGGTCCTGCACTGTCGTCCTGCCTCGTGTGGGCTCGAAAGCAATCTGCTCTGCCGATGTCGCTGCCTTTATCTCCGCTTCGACAGAATCAAAGTCCTTTTCCTCGACTTTTGACCTTATTATCAGCTTCTTAACCGGATACTTCAGTGATTTCTGGTTTTCGGTTTTCTTCTTCCTGGCAAACTCTACAACTGCAACGACAAAATCTCCGATGTGCTCTGCATGCTCATCAATTATGTTTAAGTCTGGCCATTTTGTGAGATGGATGCTTTTTGCTGTTTCATATTTTTTATAATATAATTGATATAACTCCTCTGTTATGAACGGCATTATCGGAGCCATCAGTTTTATTATTGTAAGCAATGAATGGTATAATGTGTATTGCGAGGACAATCTTGCTTCTTTGCCCCTTGTGCCTGCATTGTACAGCCTGTCTTTTGCAAGCTCAAGATAATTGTCGCAGTAAGTGTGCCAAAAGAATGTCTCTGTTTCCAGCTTGGTGTGCATGTACTCGTAATTATTAAAATTCTCGGTTGCTGATTTTACAACTTTGCTTAATTTTGACAATAGCCATCTGTCAACCGGCTCTAATTTTGCTGGCTTGTCAAATTGATAGTCGGCAAGGTGCATAAAGGCAAACTTTGAAGCATTCCAGATTTTTGTTATGAACTTGCTTCCTGTAACCAAGTCTTTTTCCTGGAACGGCAAGTCATCTCCGAGCCTTGAGCCTGCTGCCCAGAACCTCAAAGAGTCTGCAGAATATTTCTTAACCATTTCCCTTGGATCAATTATATTCCCCTTTGATTTTGACATTTTCTTGCCGTGCGGGTCCAAAGCCCAGCCGGAAATCATCACATTATTCCATGGAACTTCTTTGTGGTGGAAATAGCTCTTTACAACAGTGTTGAAAAGCCAGAAAGTTATTATATCGTGGGCTTGAGGGCGAAGGCTCATCGGATGGAGTTTTTTCTGCAAAGCCTTGTCTTCAAACAATCCAATTGCAATATCGGGAGTTAGAGAAGAAGTTGCCCATGTGTCCAAAACATCTTTTTCCCCTATAAACTCACTAGAGCCGCACTTGCATTTCTTGTTCGGCTTATCCGCTAACGGATCAACTGGCAATTGCTTTTCATCTGCAAAGATTATTTCGCTGCATTTCTTGCAGTACCATACCGGAATCGGGACTCCAAAATGCCTCTGCCTTGATATGTTCCAGTCCCACTTTAATCCGTTAATCCAGTTTTCGTATCTTGAGCGCATATGCTCAGGATGCCATTTTATCTTTTTTCCATATACTACAAAATCATCCTTCAAGTCAAGATATTTGATGAACCACTGCTCTGTTGTCAGGATCTCGATGTCTGTCTCGCATCTTTCATGGACATTAACGACATGCCTTATC
>JACPMV010000003.1 GCA_016185845.1 Candidatus Woesearchaeota archaeon
AATACTCTCGTTTCAGCTTTCTTTTGGGAAGGTAATGAAGCTGAACTATTGAGAAAAATTGAACAAGGTAAGGCAAAATTATACATTACGAATGAAATTATTAAAGAGATTGAAGATGTAATAAAAAGACCAAAATTCAATGAGGTTATGAAAAATGCTAACTTAACCCCAGACCAAATTATGCAAAAGGTTGTTTCTCTTTCTCATTTGGTTATTGCTCCAAAAATAACTGTAAAAGTTTGCAGAGATGAAAAAGATAACAAATTCCTTGAATGTGCAGAGAGCGCAAAAGCTGATTACATAATACGCGGTGATGATGATTTGCTTTCTTTGAAGGAATATAAATGGATTCCTATTGTCAGAACTGGAAGAATATTGCAGTTGTTGTAAGAAAGATCAGAAAAGAAATAATTCTATCTATACTATCCTTTCGCAGACATGAATGCCACCGTAAAGACTGCAACTGCCAGCAAAAGCACTATTCCCATGAATTTTGGATTAAAAAGCAGGTTAAATGAATCTGACAAATCCTTGCCGCCCTGCTCTGCCTCCGCCTCATACTGGGTTTTTATCTTCACGCCAACGCCGATAAGCAGGATTATGGCTATCATCAGCACAATGCCGCCCCTGAACGCAGGCATTGTTTCCAGCCCGGCGCCAAGCATTTTGGCCACTATGTTAATCAGGATCAGAAATACAAAAACAACCGCTATAAAAGGAGCTGTGGTTGCAATAAGGCTTATAGAAAGCGGCGAAAACAGCACAAAAATGCCGATCAGCAGCCCGACCATGATATTGATGAAATTATTGCTGCCTAAAATCTTAGACCAGAGAAGGGTTGCGTAAATTACTATGACTACAAATAGAAAAACGAAGATATTTGTAAAATGTTCCAGGCCGGTTACATCAAGGAAGGTAGCCATAATCCCCTAATGGCCTCCGCCGCCACCGCCACCTTTGCCAAAAAGCTTGCTGAAATCCAGATTTAACGTGCCCTGGCCCTGTTTTGGCTCGCTGGTGACCCATGCTATAATCAGGCCAAAAGCCAGGAGCATTATCACGACGGCAATGCTTTCTGTCCCAAAAATATTCTCCAGATTCTGCCCAAGGTAGCCTGACCACCAGCCGGCAGCGCCTCCGAATATTATAACTACAGTGATTAATGAGAAAAATGCAACCCATCCCGGCATTGACAGCCCGAGAAACACCTGCTCCTGTCCGAATACGCCTATGAGTATCAGCAGGAAAATTATTGCCACGAGCACAATAGACACTGAAGGCAGAGCCTCGCTTATAATCTTAACAGGGTCTGCATTTGGAGGAAATCTGCCGGTTACAGAAGGTACAATAACAAGCAGGCCTACAACCATTGCTACAACAACATTCAGGTTTTTCTTGCCGTCTCCCAATATTTTTGTCTTTTGAAGTATGGCGTAAACAATCACGAAGATAAGAAGGAAAATAAGAAGTATCTCAATTCTCCACTGGTCCAAAAGCTGGGCAAAATTATCAAATCTGTAGTAGGCTGATGCCATTATACACCTCTTAAATTTAAATTCATTATGACATTAGTATATAAATCTTATGAAAAATTAATGCGGACCCTGCGATGAGCTGGGCTTTGCCGGCTCTTTGGTGGCGTATATTATAAACAATACGACCACGCCCAGCAATAAAACCGAGCCTACAAGCATGTCAGAGCCTGAGCCGCCATAATCAGAAAGGCGCTGAAGCCATGTCCTTCCGTCAGGAGATTTCAGCGAATTGAGGAAAATGCCCGCTATGGCAACGAAAACTATGACTTCGAAGGCTATCTTCCAGCCCCCTTTAAGGAAAATCGGCTCCCCTTCTTTGTGGAAAGAGCCTACAAGCATCAGGAACAGTACGCTGAAGAACAGCACCACTATGGCCTGCGCAACTGTCTTGTTTAGGATTTCAACAATCTCCTTTGTGGCAATTACAAGAAAAGCTATCACAAAAGCAGCCATTGCATTGAGGTTCTTTTTTGTGTAGTCGTGGCCTTCTATCTTTTCGGTGCCAAGGACTTTTGTCTTTTCGAGTATTGCAAAAACTATGGTAAAAACGAGCAGGAAAGGCAATACAACATCATAAAGCCCTATTTCGTCAAAGAAAGTTATGACATCCCTTAATGGTGAGGTATCAGCCATAATGTTTTTAGCCGAATATATGTATTTAAATGTTTCGAAAATCTCTTTGATTTTCGACAACTCGAAAATTCCGAGAATTTTCTTTGTTTCTTTTTTGTTCCGTGAATTGATATATTTTTGTCAATGATTCTAAAAATATGGGCTCAAACACGGGTTTTCTTGGTGAAAACCCTATTCCGAAAGGAAAAATCAGAACTTCGTAACTGATTTTTCCTCTCCAGTCAATTTTCGCCCAACGAAAAAATCCAGCCATGGCGAGACGAGGCGGGGGACGTCCCTTACGGGGTGCCGAGTAGGTTTTCGAGCAAAGCGAGAAAACCGTCGAAGCCATGATTGGCTGGATTTTTTCTGTAAAAAAAATATATCTTCATAGCTCTACATTACATTTCAAAAACCTTTATATACAAAACAATTATTTTAAGAGATATGCTCAACAAATCCGAATTTAATAAAATCAGGGAAGAGATGCACAAGGCTGACCTGAAAAGGGAGGAGGTAATACAGCTGTCAAGGGAGATAATCACAATATCCAAGCAGGTGATCTATGCCGCGCAGAGGAATGACCTGAAGGCAGCTGATTCCGCAGCCGATATCATAAAAGTCAAAGTTAAAAAACTGAAGAAGATAAACATTTCAACTGACACGAACATAAGCTCTGTTGCCTTCCAGGAATACGTTGAGGCAATTGCCTTCTATGAGTTTGTTAAGAATAAGAAAATACCGACAAAAGCAAGCCTTGGGGTCTCTGCCGAGGATTATTTAAGCGGCCTGTGCGACTTAACAGGCGAGCTTGTTCGAAAGGCAATCTATGATGTGATTCACAGGAAATTTGACGAAGCAGAAAGAATCAAGGAGCTTGTGCATGACATTTACGGGGAGTTTTTAAATCTGCATCTCAGGAATGGGGAATTAAGGAAGAAATCAGATTCTATAAAGTGGAATCTTAAAAAATTGGAAGAAGTGATGTATGACATTTCTATGAAAGGAAGGCGTTAAAATATAAATATTTATAAGTCCATATAGAATTAAGTTTAATTATGGCTTCCAATAAAGAAAAGATAAGCATCACAGATATAGAAATCGAGCAGATTAATGATTCTCACAATCCAATTTTATCTAATTTTAAATCATATGAAAAAGAGCTTGTTGATTTTCTAGTTGAAGATGCTTTAGACAATCAGAAAAAACAAATGTCTATAACATATTTGTGGTTTTTAAAGTCAACAAAAGAATTAGTTGCCTATGTAACGGTATTAGCAGATGCAATTAGCCTTCAAGGTGAACTTAAAGAGCATTTCAGGCAGCAAGGTATTCTATATAAATCACTTCCTGCTTTAAAAATTGGAAGATTATGCGTTGCTAATGAATATTTAGGCAGAGGTATTGGGACCCTGATGATTGAGTTTATATTAGTGTTGGCTCAAAGGATTAGCAAAGAAATTGGATTAAGATTCATAACAACAGATGCAAAGAGAAATCAAGAGCCTAGAAAAGATTCGGTTCATTTCTATAAGAAATTCGGATTTGAAATTTTAAGGCAAAGAGAAAAAGGAACTTTGCCCATGTACAAGGATTTAATCAAGGAATGATTCAAAATATTCTCTATGCTTCTCTATATTGGCATAAAGCTTCTTATCTATTTCAGACATTGGAGATTTTTCCCTTTTCTCCATAAGCTTCAAGAATTTCCTTGCTTCATCTCCTCTTAAAGTTGGAGTTGCTCTAATTGGTTTTGCCATTTTCTATAAGATTTCTAATCGTTATAAGCTTTAGAGAACCTGCTTCTATAAAAATCTATAGATTTATAGAATAAATATATTTTATTTTCTATATAGAAATTAACTAAA
>JACPMV010000048.1 GCA_016185845.1 Candidatus Woesearchaeota archaeon
GTGCGCGTGAAATATATAAACTAGAATTTCTACACAATTTTAAAAAATAAAGAAAAATGGCCGAGTCTGGCCAACGCTGGACTCAAAACCAGTAAGTATTTTCCCAAGTACAAGTAACTTAGTTGAGCACATATATAAAACTTATGCTAATTCGGCAAAGCCGGGGTGGCGGAGCACGGTCAACGCGACTAGCTCAAGACTAGTTGGTATTTTCCCAAGTACCACGCGGGTTCAAATACCAATACGGAACTTGTTGAGAGTCCCGTCCCCGGCGCCGTAATAATTTCACAATCTTTTTATAATTCTTCAGATTTTTTAATGATAATGCTAATCTGCGGTATAGACGAGGCAAGAAGAGGCCCGGTCCTAGGCCTGATGGTAATGTGCGGTGCAATGATAGAAGAATCAGATATGCCAAAATTAATCAAGCTCAAGCCAAAAGACTCAAAATTACTAAAAAAAGAAGAAAGAGAAGAAATATACCCTAAACTTCTTTCTGTATTAAAATATTACAAAGTAATCATCATGCAGCCAAAAGAGATTGACAAGGCAGTCCATGGGCATGACGGATTGAATCTAAACAAATTAGAAGCGCATAAACAGGCAGAAATCCTGAACGAATTCAATCCGGACAAGGCAATAATCGACTGCCCAAGCAATAATATTTCGTCTTATAAAATTTATCTCAAGAAATTATTAAAAAACAAAACAGTCGAATTAATTTTAGAGCACAATGCAGAACGCTATCCTTTGGTCGCAGCAGCCTCGATAATAGCAAAAGTAACCGGCGACAGGGAAATAGAAGCGACAAAAAAGGAATTAAGGATAGACTTCGGCTCCGGCTACATGTCAGATCCTAAGACAGTGGAATTCCTGAAAAATAATTTTGAAAATTATCCAGAGCTGTTCAGGAAAAGCTGGTTTCCTTACAAGGAGCTGGTAAGCAAAAAATTCCAGAAAAACCTGTCAGATTTCTCCTCATTCTTAAAAGAAGAGCAGAAGCACAAAAGCCACACAATAGAAGACTTAAGGAAGCTGGAGGAATTTGGCTTCCATTTCGAAAAGCCCAAGTCAGAGCATGAATTGGCGATAATGAAAGGCACATGCACAGTCATTCTTTACAAAAACGGAAAGTTATTGATACAGGGAAATGAAGATGCAAAAAAGAATGTGATGAAAATGCTGGATTTCTCTTAATGTAATTATCTTAAAAATTCAAAGGACATTAATTCAACCCTTAATCTAGATTTGGCGTTGACGGCAGCAACTCTTAATATTTTTGGCTTTTCTTCTTCCTCCACAACAATCTCCAATCTCGAGAGCCCTCCATTTGATAATCCTTCGAACATCGGATAATATTTTATGCCAAGATCTGAAGGGTGCCCTTCATAAGCAATTGACCTTATGGAGGTATCTAAAGCAAAGAATCTGAAATCTTTCGGCTTTGCGCTGATCCACAATCCATTGGCGTCTCCGCCATGCTCCACTCCAGCACGAATTCTCAAAAAATTCCATGCCAATTGTTCGACTTTAGCCCGGTTATGGTGCCCGTAATCGCCATCTAGCAAATAAACTAGCTCATCATGGTAATGATGATGAACGGGGCTGCTTCCACGCGCCCTTTTTTGTTTACTATCAAAATTTCCCTGCAACGCTATCTCTAATTCGTTTTGATCATATAACTTAACGCTCCATAAATTTACATGAGGCGGAGGCGTTGGTTTTAAGTCAGCAATTGTGTAAGTTGCCATATTAATGGATTATTTCCGTTATTTATAAATTTTCTTTCGAAAGCTTTATATAAATAACATGACAGATTTTCTCCAATGCACGAGCAAATAAAAAAAGATATACTGGCAGTCTTAAGCGATTTGGTTGAAATTATCAAAGTGAAAGAAGACAGAGATATTGTAGAAATAAAATCCTTAAGCAACCATGTCATTCACAATGCAAGCGTTTTCCAGGACGAGGATTCAATTTCTGTGGCAATTCTGATATATTCCCTTTCAAAAATAATGGAAAGAAATGAAAAAGAGCTTGATTACGGAAAAATACTAGGTATGCTTAATTCTGCATCAGCAGGCCTGAAAAACAATGATGACAGCTCATTCAGAAAATCCATCAGGCAGCTGTTCAGCTTCATCAGGATAATAGACTCAAAATTAAAGCTCTACATCAATGAAGTCATAAACCAGGCCCAGATAAAAAAAGGCTGCAAGCTCTGCGAGCATGGCATCTCAGTTGCAAGGGCGTCAGAAGTTTTGGGAATATCCAGATGGGAGCTTATGCATTACATGGGCAAGACAACCTTAATAGACCAGTTCAGCGAGCCGGTAAATGTCTCGCAAAGGCTGAAGTTTGCCAGGGGCATGTTCCAATGAAATCCCTGATATTTGACGCGGGCCCGATAATCAGCCTGGCAACAAACAACCTTTTGCAGATACTCCCTCCCTTAAAAGAAAGGTTCAACGGCAGATTCTATATCACTAAAAGCGTGAAGAAGGAACTGGTCGACAGGCCTTTTGAAATAAAAAAATTCAAGTTCGAGGCCATCCAGGTTGAAAAGCTCATAGAAGAGGGCATTCTAGAGGTCATTGACACAAATTTCATAAGGCAGGAAACTCCCAGATTATTGGACACGGCAAACAATATCTTCAGGGCATTTAACCACAGTATGCGCATAGTCCATCCTGCAGAAATGTCAGTTATCTCAGCTGCATTGGAAATAAAATCAGATGCAATCATAATAGATGAAAAAACAACAAGGCTTTTGATGGAAAATCCGAGGTTCCTGCTCGAAATAATGAGGAAAACCCTGCATACCCCGATAGGAATAAACGAAAGTAATTTAAAAGAGTTTAGAGACAGGACAAAGAATATAAAGGCGATTCGCTCTGTCGAGCTTGTGGCTGTTGCCTACGAGAAAGGCATATTAAACCAATACATAACAAAAATACCGGATGCCAAAAAAAATCTTTTGGAAAGCGTCTTATGGGGAGTAAAACTGAACGGCTGCGCGGTGTCAAAGGAAGAGATAGAGCAGATAATAAAGACAGAGGCATTATGAGAATACATGACGAGGATGCGGACACAAAAGTGGAGTCTTCATTGATACAAAAGGCGCCTTATAATGAAATAAGCCCAACTTTCTGCGTTGCCATGCTTAAGAACGGCAGTACGGTGAAGCTGGAAGGGCAGCTGAATGATTTTCTCCCGACCTTAAAAGAGTCTGATTTTGCATGGATTAACTTTCAGGTTCAGGATTTGAAGGAAGAAGGCAGCCAAATTGCATCCAAGCTTGGGTTCAATCCTTCCATAGTTCATGAGCTCGTATCCCAAAGATTTTCAGGCTATGATGACCATATCACGGAGCTTGGCCTGCTGCTTCCGGCAGTAAGGGTAACAAGGCTGGAAGTCGAAATAAACAAGCTGATAATTCTAATGAAAGCCAATATAGTTGTTACAATCCACGGCGAGCACGTCACAAGGCTTGCAAAATTTGCAAGATACGCTGTCACATTTTTCAAGAAAGTGCCAAAAAACCTTGATGATGTTGATAAAATTTCGCTTGTCTTAATAAGAATTCTTGACGAAAACAATGAAAGAAATTTTGACGGCATACGCTCAATACAGGAGCAGGGCGAAGAAATAAGCAAATACCTTATAGACCCCTCAGCCGGAAGGCAGGAGCTTGGCAGCGACATTTACAAGATGAAGCACGCGCTAATTTCCTATCTTGAGGCTTTATGGGCTTCTTTGGATGTAGTGCATTATTTAAGGTATGGAGATGCAGAGATTATAACTGATGATCCGATCATACTTCAAAAAGTAGGGATGCTGAGCACAGACCTGACAAGGCAGATTTCAATCAGCGAGCAGATGTCGACAGTTTTGGCTTCAGGCCTGGAGGTTCTGCAGAGCATCTACAACAATCAACTGACGATGCTCAACAACAGGATGGCGATGATGGGAGTCTGGCTCGCAGTGCTCGGTACTGCATTCTTGGTTCCAAACACCGTGGCAACTGTTTTTGGAACTCCAATTGCTGAGCATTTGGAATGGCACACCCAGTTATGGATTATCATTCTTTCAACCTTGGCGTCTGTGCTGTTTGTATATTTCTTTATGAAAAGAAAGGGCATGTTTCCGAAAGTGCAGTGACTGCATGGCAACTTTTATATATAATTATTAATTCTTCACTTCTTGGTGGTATGTGTTGATTAAAGGGCAGGTAATTTCTGGAGAGTTTGGCAGGATAATTGCAAGGCAGAAGTCAAATGTCTCAATTGAAATTGGCGAACTGCTGGTTTCTGATTCAAAAGACGGAATAATTCTCATGCAGGTTTATGACTTGCTCTATGGCAGCCAGATATCCCAGCAGAATCTTGAGCTTATTTCAGGGATGAAGCTGGAGGAAAATACGGCTTTCGAGCTTTTCGACGCAAATTTGAGGAATTACATGCTCGCTTTGATGAAAACTCTTGTGACAATAAAAGGCAAAAGCGCATTGGTAAGCAAGTCGCTGCCGGATTTTTTTTCCGAAGTAAGGGAAATAAAAGAAAGCGACCTGTCTTTTCTTGCAAAGCCTAAAAATCCATTGTTTGTCGGCAGCCTCAGAAGCGGCTCGAAAATCCTTGACGTCCCGATATATCTGGACGGAGAAAAAGTATTGTCACACCATATCCTTATATCAGGCACCACCGGCAGGGGCAAGTCTGTTTTGGTCTCAAACCTGCTCTGGAACGCAGCCGGCAAAAATTACTGCGGAATTCTGGTTCTGGACCCTCATGACGAGTATTATGGAAGGAACAAGACGGGCTTGAAAGACCACCCAAATAAAGAAAATATTATTTATTACGCGTCAAAGAACGCCCCTATAGGGACAAACACCCTGAGGATAAGCCTTGACGCCATAAAGCCGCATCATTTTGACGGCGTTGTTGACTTCAGCGACGCGCAAAGGCAGTGCCTTAATTTGTATTACAAAGAATATGGGGACAAATGGATAGAGTCAGTCATCCTGGAAAAAACTTTAAGCGTCAAGGACGCTTTCAAATCAGATACTTTGGCTGTTGTAAAAAGAAGGCTTTTGTATCTGCTTGACTTGGAGTTCCAAAACAATCAGCTGTTTTGCAGCGGCATTTTCCAGCTGAATTCCGGATTTGCGACAATAAGCGACATATTCAGGCATCTTGAAGAAGGTAAAATTGTGGTTATTGACACCTCCAGCTTTTCAGGCAGCGTTGAATTATTGATAGGCAGCCTGATTGCAAATGAAATATTCAACAGATATAAATACTATAAATTGAACGGCGCTTTGGATTCCAAGCCTGTAATCTCCATTGTGCTTGAAGAAGCCCCGAGGGTTTTGGGCAGGGAAGTTTTGGAATCCGGCTCAAATATATTCTCTACAATCGCAAGGGAAGGCAGAAAGTTTAAAGTAGGATTAACGGCAATAACCCAGCTGCCCTCCCTGATTCCCCGCGAGATTCTTGCAAACATGAACACAAAAATAATCCTTGGCATCGAGATGAAGCCTGAACGCCAGGCAATAATAGAAAGCGCTTCCCAGGATTTAAGCAATGACGACAGGACAATAGCCTCTTTGGATATCGGGGAAGCATTGATAACCAGCAATTTCGCAAAATTTGTGACTCCGATAAGCATCCCTTATTTTGAGGACACTGTCAAGAATACTCTGAAAAATAATGAAGAAAAAGAAAATGATTCTAATATTGAATTTAGCGAACTTGGAAATTAATTAGTTTATTGCTTTGGCCTTTCTTAAGTAATTGACAAATCCCCCCCAAAGTGATGAAAAAAATAAAAATGATAAAATTAAAACAAAAAGATGACCAATAAGCCCAGATCTTATAATAGCTTCCTCAAATGACAAAACATACAGATTTGTGTTAAATAGAAATAGGAGGGGCATTAATGTTCTTGTACCTAAGGTAATATGTGCCCACATTCTTAAATTAGGACTCACATTGATTAATTTTACTATAAATGTTGCCGTAAGAATGATGTATACGACCCTTATCATTGGTATAAACCAAGAACTAACCAACTTTCTGTGAATTGGATCTTTAACATAGAAATTAAGAAAGCTAATTGTATCAAAAGCTAAGACTAAACACATCACAATGATAAGTGGTATATACTTTTTCATGGAAGCATATTCCTCTTGTTTAATAAAATCACTATTCAATATCCAAAATATCTTTGAGCAGCTTTTTAAATTTGCATCTTAACAAAACAAAAATAAAAAAAAGAAATAAGGAATTTACCTTCTTTTCCTTTTCCTGCCGCCCCTGTTCATCTTTGCCATTGCGACATTTCCTTTCTTGTCGACAAAGTAAAGGTAGCCGGATTTTCTCCTGATTCCGCACTTGTGAAGCACTTCCTGCTTCTTGCTGGATTTCTTGCCGGCTCTTGCCATCTGCACTCTCGCGCAGTCGCCGTTCTTGTTCACAAAATACAGATATCCCGACTGTCTCTTAACCCCGCATCTACATACTACTTCTGCCATTTAATCACCTTTTTAGTTTATTTTGAAGAGTAGGATAACGACGTTGCTTATATAGTTTGCGGTTTTGAAGAGGGGAAATGGCAGTTTTTAAAATTAGAATCGAATAGCAACCATTTCAAATACCTTTAAAAAACACAAAACATTACCCTGCACTATGAAATTCGCGCATATGGCAGACTGCCACATCGGCTCCTGGAGAGACCCCAAACTCAAGGATACAAGCACCCTGGCTTTTATAAAAACAGTTGACAAATGCATAAATGAAAAAGTTGATTTTATCATAATAGCGGGCGACTTGTTTAATACTTCTTTTCCAAGGCTGGATAATCTGAAATCAGTAGTTTCTAAATTCAAGCAGCTGAAGGATCTGGAAATTCCCGTCTACATTGTGCCGGGCTCCCATGACTACAGCCCGAGCGGAAAAACAATTTTGGATGTTTTGGAAGAAGCCGGATTATTCATTAATGTATTCAATAAAGGCATAGTCGAGAATGGGAAATTAAAGCTGGCATTTACAATAGACAAAAAGACAGGAGCAAAAATAACAGGCATGCTTGGCAAGAGAGGGACGCTTGAGAGAACTTATTATGAAAAATTGATTACAGAAAACCTTGAAAACGAAAGCGGATACAAAATATTCATCTTCCATTCCGGAATCGACGAGCTTAAGCCCAAGGAGATGGAAAATATAATCTCCCAGCCATTGTCATTGCTGCCAAAAGGATTTGATTACTATGCCGGAGGACATGTGCATATTGTTGAGGATAAGCAGATTGAGGGCTATGGCAGGATAGCATATCCGGGTCCTTTGTTTCCCAACAGCTTTGCGGAGCTTGAAAAGCTTGAGATAGGCGGATTTTACATTGTTGAAGACAATAAGCCAAGGTTCGAGCCGATCCAGATTTATAATATAGCAAAATTAAAGATTGACTGCAATCATAAAACTCCGGAGCAGATAAAAGATGAAATTTTAAGCCATTTCAAGAACAAGGAGCTGAATAATACAATTGTTCTGATAAGGCTCGCAGGGACTCTTGAAAGCGGAAAGCCAAGCGACATAGATTTCACGGAAATTTCTAATGAACTTTACAATAAATCAGCTTACTATGTCATGAAAAGCTCCCATGCTGTTGTTTTCAAGGAATTTGAAGAAATTAAGACAGATGCAAGGAATGTTGAGGATATTGAATCATTTTTGATTAAAGAGCATCTTGGGCAGATTAAGGTTGATAATCTGAATTTGGAAAAAGAGGAAGAATTGGTAAAGAGCCTGATAAAAATACTGTCAGCAGAAAAGCAGGAAGGCGAGACTGTCCCGGATTTTGAGAAGAGGGTTAAGGAAGAAGCAGAAAAGATTTTGGAAATTGATTTATGAAATTATTTAATCAGCCTCAAAATAATATCATTGACTTCTTTGGGAGTTGCTTTTCCTTTCGTCTTTTTCATCACGCTGCCCACTATAAAATTAAGAGCTTTTGCCTCGCCTTTTTTGTAGTCCTCAACAGCTTTTGGATTTTCCGCAATAGCTTCTTTACAATATTTTTCCAGTTCGGAAAAATCTGACACTGCTTCTAATTTTTCTTTCTTTACATATTCATTCACATCAAAAGGCTTTTCAATCAGTTTTTCAATTATTTGCTGGCCGACAGCATCTGTAATCTTCTTTTTTTCAATCAGTCCAAGCAAATCTATCATGTGCCTTTCATTTATCCCGGACTCGCTAATTTCTTTTTTATTGTAATTCAATACACGGACCAGTTCCCTCCTCAGCCATTTCGCCGCAAGATTGGGATCCACTTTCTCAGCAACCTTTTCAAACATCTCTGCCAGCTGCCTGTCAGAGGCTATTATTTCGGCATCATCCCTTTTTATCCTGTATTTTTCAACAAATTTCCTGACTTTGTCCTGCGCCAGTTCAGGCATATGTTTTTTGATTTCATTCAGCCATTTTTCTGTTATGTCAATAATAACCAAATCTGTATCTATTATATAACCATAATCCTCCTCAGTTTCTTTCTTCCTAATGGAAAATGTTACGCCTTTTTCAGAATCCCATGCTCTTGTTTCCTGATGGATTTGTTTATTATTTTTTATCTCATTCTGCTGCCTGTTTACTTCATGCATCAATGCGAGTTCAATTTCCTTGAACCCCGTTATGTTTTTTATTTCCACTCGGGTATAGCCGCTTTCTTTGACTGAAATGTTGGCGTCTGCTTTTATTATCCCTTCATTAACATCAAAAATTTCAATATAACTAAGCACAATAATCAGCTGCTTCATAAAGTCGCGAGCTTCATCAGGGCTTGCCAAATCCGGCTCTGTGACAATCTCAACTAAAGGATTTCCGCTCCTGTTGTAATCAACTAAAACATAAGCGCTTTCCTTCATTCCTGCAGGATGCACCAATGAAGCAGGATCTTCTTCCATATGCACTCTTGTTATTCCGATTTCCTTTCCGCTGCCTAATCTTAGTTTTCCTTTTTTTCCCAGGGGAATCTCATATTGGGATATCTGGTAATTTTTTGCCATGTCGGGATAGAAATATGACTTTCTTGAGAAAACCAATTCAGGCGAAATCTCGCAATTCAATGCCATGCATAATTTCAGCGCAAACTCGACAGCTTTTTTGTTCAAGACAGGCTTTGATCCAGGCATTCCAAGGCATGTAACACAAGTTCTTGTATTCGGCTCTTCGCTTCCTTTTGTCGGGCAGCCGCAGAATAGCTTTGTGTTTGTGTTTAGCTCTGTGTGGATTTCAAGGCCTATGACGATGTCGCTAGTAAATTTTTTCATTTTTTGTTGGGATATTTCTTTGAATACAATTCAGCTTCTTTCCTAAAATAAATTACTCCCCAATAGGCAAGCGATACTAGAATTGCCATATTTATAAAACGTCCAAAACTAAAAATCAAATTGCTTAAATAAGCTAAAACTAAAGCGAGAATGTACCCTCCAATAAGTTCAAATAATTTTTTATTCGTCATTTTATCTCTCAAAAACACTTCCCAATTGCAATAACTTTCCTTCCTGCAGATGGTCCCCAGTTAATAGCATCCCGACAGGAAGATTTTTCTCGTATCCTACAGGCACGCTTAAATGTGGCAGCCCAGCAATATTCGGGCTTACCAGCATTATATCCATCATGTAGTTCTGCAACGGCGTTAATTTTTCAATTTCTGAAAACTTGGGCGGCAAGATTGGGACGCTTGGGCTCACTAAAGCATCAAATTTCCTGAATGCTTTTTTGTATTCATTGATAATCAAAGTCCTTACTTTCATTGCCTTTATGTAATAAGCGTCTCTGAACCCGGACATTCTTGCAAAAGTTCCCATAATAATTCTTCTTTTTGCCTCATCCCCAAGATTAGCGCTTCTTACTTTGGTGAAATACTCGTTAAAGCTGCCTTCAAGCTTCTCCACAGCTCCATAGCGCATCCCGCAGTATTTTGCCAAGTTTGTAGATGCCTCAGAAGTTGCAATCATGTAGTAAGTTGCCAATCCGTATTTTATTGGCAGGTCAAGCGAGATTTCTTCAAACTCTGCCCCTTCCTCCTTCAGCCTGTCTATCCCTTCATTAACATATTTCTCAACAGACTTATCATTGCCCTTGCCAAATGCTTCCTTTATTATGCCGATTTTCATTCCCTTTACTGGCTTTTCCATAATCTCTGTATAATCATCAGCAGGCGCGTTTAATGAAGTGCTGTCGTTTGGGTCATGCCCGGCAATAGCTTCCTGAAGCAGAGCAGCATCATAGCAGCTTTTTCCTATTGCGCCTACCTTGTCAAGGGAATTTCCATAATCTATCAGCCCATATCTTGAGTTTCTTCCATAAGTTGGAGTCAATCCGAAAACGTCGCAGAATGAGGCAGGAGCTGCAATGCTGCCGCCTGTCGATTCGCCCAAGGAGATATGCGGAAAATTAGCTTTCTTGGCGATACCCGCAGGGCCTCCCGATGACCCGCCGCAGCTTCTTTCCTTGTCAAAAGGATTTTTCGGGGTTCCGAACCAGGAGAAGACTGAAAAGCTTCCAAACCCGAATTCATCCTGGCTTGTTTTTCCGATTATTATTCCGCCTTCGCTTATGACCTTCTCAATAACAGTCGCATTGAATAAAGGCCTGTACCCTTTCAGAATTCTGGAGCCAGCAGTGCTTTCAACTCCCTTTACGCAAATTGAATCTTTTGCAGAAACCGCAACACCCAATAATCTCTTGTTTTGGATACTCTTGTCCTTGTTTTTAATGAGCTTTTTTATTTCATGCGCCTGTTTTAATGCCAATCCATCAGAAATTGTATTGAAATAATTATATTCCTTGTTTATTTTCCTGCATTCTTCAATGATTTTTTCTGTATGCTCTACTATGTTGATTTCATTTTTTCTTATTTTTTCAACAAATTCCGGAACATTCATTTTTCAACGATATACACTTTATTCATTTTATCTCCGGCATTTATCTTCTCAGCTATTTCCATGCCTTCAAGCACCTTTCCAAATACGGCATAGTTGCCATCCAGGAATGGTGTTGGCGCCAAAGTTATGTAGAACTGCGAGCTTGCGCTGTTCGGATCCTGCGATCTGGCCATTCCAAGGGCGCCTTTGACATGCTTGAGCTCCGGGCTTGTCTCAAGCGGAATTGTTTTTTCAGAGCCTCCTGTGCCGTCTCCTTTTGGATCGCCCCCCTGAACTACAAATCCTGGCTCAACACGATGAAAAGTCAATCCGTTGTAAAATCCTGAATTTGCCAGCTCAATGAAATTTTTTGTCGTGACCGGCGCTTTGTCGGTATATAACTCTGCTTTTATAACTCCCTTTCCAGTTTCAATTACTGCAATTTTCATTTTTGTTTCCGCCTCTTTGGGTGTTTCATTTTTGCATGCCGCCAAAACAACAAGCAGCAATACAATAATCATTATTTTTTTCATACTGCCCTTGGCCCCTT
The DNA here is from genome assembly GCA_016185845.1 of Candidatus Woesearchaeota archaeon. Classification (GTDB taxonomy): domain Archaea; phylum Nanobdellota; class Nanobdellia; order Woesearchaeales; family GW2011-AR4. The sequence continues at coordinate 11,475 of JACPMV010000048.1, forward strand.
GAAATAGCCGTCTTTCTTGTGCTCAGTCAATGACAATGCTTCATCCTGGCTCAGGCATTTTTTCTCAAAATCCTCCCTCATGGCATTTTTTATTTCAACAGGCTGGAAGCTTGGCTTCACTCCATTGGTGTTTATTTCCTGCAGCTGCGAAAAAAATTCCAAAGCCTCTTTCAGCTGAGGCAGAAACTTCTTTATTTCCTCATCTGTAAGCTTCAGCCTTGCGACTTCAGCAACGTGCTCCAGAAGCTTCCTGTCTATTTCCATAATCCAAGTTGTTCTTTGGCAGTTTATATATATTTCCCATTTTAAAAAGAAAGATATTTAAGCCAGTTGCATACATAATCTTATATGAAAAATACGCCGCCAAGCAAATTAGAGGCACTTTTTGAAAAATCACTGTGGAATTTTCGTTTTGTAATTTTAATTGTGGTCATTGCACTGCTTTTTTCCTCGCTTATCGCTTTCTATCTGGGGGTCCACAGCACTATAGAGTCATTCAATGAAGTGATGCACATGCAGCAAACAGGGACAGCAGCTTCCAACTTAATACTGGTTTATCTTATCTCATCAATAGATGAATTTCTGCTGGGCATCATACTTATCATAATAGCTCTTGGCATTTATGAGCTTTTCATAAGCAAGATAGATGTGATAGAAAGCAGGGATATCCAATATCCAAACTGGCTTGTTTTTCATTCTTTAGAAGACTTAAAGGCAACGCTTACAAAAGTGATAATAATAATTTTGATGGTTTATTTTTTTAAAAGCGTTGTGAGCATGAAGTTTGACACGCCGCTAAGCATACTTTACCTGTCTGTCGGCATAATACTTATAGCTCTTGCCAATTATATTTCATATAAAGGAATTCATGAAAAAGGAATAAAGCCAAAGCATTAGTTACCTTACTATCTCTCTTCTCCTTATCTTGGAAACTAATCTTTCCATAGTGTCAATCTTCCTCATCAGCTCCAGTTTTTCCCTGTCAGTATCAAGAAGGTGCCTTGCAAATTTTGTAAGCTCAAAATCCTCTTTCTTTATGTTCTTGCTTATTTCAACGAATTTTGTGATTTCCTCGTTTGTCAGGTTGAGCCTTGAGGCAATCTCACTCACTTTTTTTCTCAGTTCATTGTAATCACTGACATCCTGTTTCAAAGCCTCCCTGTTGATTTCAAGGTCCTTTTGTAGCTCTTCCTCGAACTTGTCAAGGATTTTTCTTTGCAGCTGCCCTTTTAACAGCTTGAACTCGTACAATTCCTTCCCGAAATCCGCCCTCAGGTTGTGTATGACTGTCAAATCTTCATTGAAATTATTCAGGAATTCTTTTTGATTCGTTTTTAATTCTACTAATTCCTTTTTCAGCGATTCAAGCTCATTCTTCAGCTCAGAAATAGTTTTATTGCTGTCCTGGGCGCTCCTGTTTATCTCGTCAAGGTTCTCTTTTACATTCATCAGCTCTTTTATTTTTGTAAGCATGGGAAAAGTTGAACGGAAATTATATTTAAAGCTTTGGTTTATTCAGCAGGTATTTCCTTAACTTCAGGACAGCTCTTCTCCTGAAGCTCTTTATTTCCTCAACATTTTTAATTTCACCATAGGTTTTGCTGCTGCCTTCAGGAATGAAAATCGGATCGTGCCCGAATCCAAAGCTGCCCCTAACGCTTTCCGCGATTTTTCCCTTTTCTTCTCCGAGAAAGCCGATTGGCTTTTTTTTAGGTTCGCAATAGGCAACAGCGCTCCTGTAAACGCATTCCCTGCCTTTAACACCTTTCATTAATTTTAGGATTCCTTTTAATCCTATTTTCTTGTGGACTGTTGCAGAGTAAGTTCCAGGGAAATCATTCAATGCCTTTATGAACAGACCAGAATCCTCTACCACTATTCTTTTCTTAAGCTTTTCAGCCAATTCCTTTGCAGAATGCCTTGCAATCTCCCCAGAATCCTCGCTCCTTATCTCGGGATAGGACATTTTGATATGATTGACTTTAATTTCAGGTTCTAGGATTTGTTTAAACTCTTTTACTTTGCCCAGGTTGCTGGTTGCGAAGTTGATTTCAAGAATTCTATTTTTCATTGTATTATTAAAAATCTACTTACTAAACTCCCCCACGACAGGATTCACTATTTTCTGCAAATCTTTGGATTTCATCTTTATGCTTTTCGTGTGCTGCCCGGCATTAAAAGCGACAACAGCATTCTCCAGGACTGATTTGTCGAAATAAACTTTCAGCCCGAATAGATTCCCGAATGGAGGTACGCTTCCGATATTGCAGCCGGTGACCTGCTTGACATCTTTTGCATTTGCCAGTTCAAGCTTCTTGAAAAGAGTTAATTTCTGCAATTTTTCTATGTCCAATTCTTTCGCTCCGGAAACAACAGCCTGTATAAACCCCTCTTCTGTTTTGCAGACCAAAGCCTTGCACCCCTGCTTTAATTCAGTGCCCCTTACTTCAGCAGTCTCTTTGCTTGTAAAGACAGGTCGATGCTCAAGCACTTCATATTCAATCTTTTCCCTGTTCAAAACATCCCGTATCTTGCCAAAAACAGCATTTGAAGTTTCTTTCACAAAATCCAGTTTAATATGTAATTCTGCAAGCTGCTTTTCAGAAGCTTCCGAAGGGCTTTCATCCATTGGGTTTTCTGCGGATTTGTTTTTCGGAAAAGCAATTACCTCCCTTATGTCATGTATGCCCTGCATCAATGAAGCCATCCTGTCAAAACCCAATCCAAATCCCGCATGGCTTGGCGCTCCGTATTTGTAAGCTTCAAGCAAAAACCCGAATCTTTCCCTTATCTGGTCTATTGGCATTCCGGTAACCCTGAATGTTTTTTCCTGCAGCTCGGGAATGGTGTTCCGCACAGAGCCTGAGAACAGCTCAGAGCCGTTCATCACAAAATCATACTGGTGCGAGATTACTTTCCCGGGATCTTTGTCCAGCCTGTCCCAGAATTCCTCCTTCGGCATCGTAAACGGATTATGCCCGAAATCCCATTTCTGCTCATCTTCGCTCCACTCAAACATCGGGAAATCAGTTATGAAGCAAAATCCAAAATCATCTTTTTTAATTAATCCCAATTCATTTCCCAGCTTCAGCCTGATTTTTGAAAGCACGTCATTAACAATTTTTGAATTGTCTGCCGCAAACAGCAGCAAATCTCCGGATTTTGCTTTTGTTTTTTCAAGCAGCTTCTTCTGCGCATTTTCCCCGAAGAATTTGACAATGTTGCTTTCTAAGCCGTTTTTTCCAACTTTCATCCATGCAAGTCCGATGGCATTATTCTGCTTTGCAAACTCAATAAGCTCGTCAATCTGGTTCCTGCTTAATTTGTCACCGCAGCCTTCTGCGTTTAATGCCTTTACAATTCCGCCTTTTTTTATGACATCCAAAAACACTTTAAAATCAGATTCCTTTGCAGTTTCCGTCACATTGCAGCATTCCATTCCAAACCTTATGTCCGGCTTGTCTGTGCAGAATCTTTCCATTGCCTCGTGATAGGGAAATCTCTTGAAAGGAACCTTGATGTCTTTGTTCAGCATCTTCCTGAACAGGTGCTTCATCATGCCTTCTGTCAGGTGGAATATATCATCAGCATCGGCAAATGACATCTCGACATCAATCTGGGTATGCTCTGGCTGCCTGTCTGCCCTTAAGTCTTCATCCCTTAGGCATCTTGCCAATTGAAAATACTTATCAAACCCCGCAATCATCAGAATTTGCTTGTATATCTGGGGGCTTTGCGGCAATGAATAAAATTTTCCAGGATGAATTCTGCTTGGAACAAGGTAATCTCTTGCCCCTTCCGGTGTTGTTTTGATAAGCATTGGAGTTTCAATTTCTATAAATCCCTGCCCGTTCAGGAATTCCCTGACTGCGATTGCAAGCTGCTGCCTGAACATCATCTGCTTCTGCATCTTCGGCCTTCTTAAGTCAAGATACCTGTACTTCAGCCTTACCTCCTCTGACGCCTCTATCCTGTCGTCAATCTCCAGAGGAGGAGTCTGGGCCTTGTTTACACTCAGAATTTTGTCAACAAGAACTTCTATCTGGCCTGTCAGCATGTTTTTATTTTCCATCCCATTTGGCCTTTTCCTGACATGCCCTTCCACTATAACAACATCTTCCCTTCTCAAAGCCTCTGCTGTCTTGTGGGTTTCAATATTATGGCTCGGGTCAAATACGACCTGTGTTATGCCGTACCTGTCCCTTAAGTCAATGAATATGACTCCTCCGTGGTCCCTGCTTGTAGAGCACCAGCCTGCCAAAGCCGCTTTCTTGTTTACATCCTTGTCAGTAAGCTCTCCGCAGGTATGGGTTCTTTTCATAGGCAGAAGGATTAAAAGGGATTATTTAAATATATTTGCAACAAGAGATTATGATTTCGAAAAATTTAAATTGCTAAGTGGTAGATTATACAAGATGGCTTCAGTTTATAATTTTGTGAAAAGTGAGATACTCAAATACAGGGGTGCCTCTAGATCGCACATTGGTCGCATAGAGGATTTATACGAAGGTAATGAACTCACTGAAGATCAGCGGAAAGAACTTCTTATTCTCTTGTTGGAGACAGAGTACAAAGACCAGGGCGCTGATAGATATGTGTTAAAATCAAAACTTCCACCACACATAATTGGAATTGAGGATAAAGTCTTGGAATGTTTACGTGAATTCAATTTTCCCAAAAAACTTAGACCTTTATTCCACTTAATCTTCGTGCATTACTTGAGACTAAAAAAGAGATTTAGAACTAGAAAAATCAGATTTGAGCATGTTTTTGCATTGTATGCTTATACCAGCTTTGCTGGGGATCAAATAAACTGGGATTTGAGAAGTCTCCATAAACTATCAAATTTTCACAGGGAAATTAAAACTGACCCTAAATTAGCACATCTATCGCATCTCTTTGAGGGATTTGATGAGAGAAAAGCAAATACCAAAAAGATGGAAAGGCTCATTAATGAGGCTTTAGATTTTTTGCCGAATTATGAAGGAACTGTTTATAGGGGATTATGGGTAACTGGACATATGGGGGATCCTGTTGCTGAGATTAAAGCAGAATTCCCTGAAGGTTCTGTTTATGATTCCAAAGAATTTATTAGCACATCTAAAATCCAAGGAAGATTTGACAGCAGAGTTAATTTTGTTATAGCTTCAAAAACAGGCAAAGACATAGAAGAATTTACATTGGGCAAGGAAGAAGAGCGAGAAGTTTTATTTAAAACTGGGACAAAATTTAAAGTAGTTCGGCATGTAATACGCTCTAGCCAATTTATAACTACATTTTTGGAAGAAGTACCAACAAGCAAAAAATTTATTGCAGGAATTAAACGTTTATTTTGGGCATAATTTATTAACGCCTTCCCTTCATAGAAATATCATACATCGCTTCTTCCAGTTTCTTCAGGTTCTCTTTTAGTTAATTTCTATATAGAAAATAAAATATATTTATTCTATAAATCTATAGATTTTTATAGAAGCAGGTTCTCTAAAGCTTATAACGATTAGAAATCTTATAGAAAATGGCAAAACCAATTAGAGCAACTCCAACTTTA
>JACPMV010000055.1 GCA_016185845.1 Candidatus Woesearchaeota archaeon
CACCCATTTGTAGCAGAAATTCTTTATCGCATTTAAATTTTCTCAGTTAACTTTTTAAACCGCCCAACATACCAATATCATTCATATTTATGACGTCAAAGAAAACGGAAGAATCTGAAGTTCTTCCCAAGAAAGAAGAATCTTACAAAGAAGCTAAAGAACACAAGGAGCCTGTCAAAGCATACTTTTCAAGGGAAAGGGTGCTTACAGAAAGCTCGGATTTGGGTAGAGAGCTCTATAACCAAAGCAGGTACGGCGAACTTCTTGATGACGGCAGGGTCCAGCTTTCTTTGATTGAAGCATTGTACCTTGTTGAAAAAAAGAGACTGATTGTTTACGATTCCAGAAGCAAGGTTATTGAGCATGACTCATTCATGAAGAAAGCCCAGAAACAGGAGCCGAATTTCTGGGTCAGATATGCCGTCTACAAGGATATAAGGAACAGGGGATATATCATAAAGACTGCATTGAAGTTTGGCGCTGATTTCAGGATTTATGACAGGGGGGTTAAGCCCGGCGAAGACCATGCAAGATGGGTTGTTTTTCCTGTTTATGAAGCGACCAGCCTGACATGGCATGAGTTCTCGGCCAAGAACAGGGTAGCGCATAGCACTAAAAAAAGATTATTAATTGGGTGTGTTGATAGTGAAGGAGATACAACGTACTGGGAGGTCCGCTGGTTAAGGCCTTGACATACCACTGGACATTTCCTCGCGTAGGATATATAAAGCACTAATTCTTACAAAATTTGATAATAATGGACTTTAACAAAGAAAGCTACATTCCTAGAGAATTTCATTTATGGAATTTGCCCGATAATTTATTCTTTTTATTCAAAAAAGAAGCTAATGACAAGTTCTTCAAGAGAATGTATAGCACTTTCGGAACACAGCATAAATTTGCAGACTTCTTAAATTTATATCGACAAGAAGTAAACAAATACCATAAACAAATATTAAAAAATAGAGGGAAATACTACCCAGTTTACATCCCTATTGTACTATTTAAGAGATGCGTACCTATTATTGAGAAGGATTTTATTTATTATTTAGAACAAAATGTATCAGAAGTAAGAGTTAGGGTTGGGTTAAGCATTTATAACCCTAGACTACCGATTAGGGAATCTGAAGAAGTGTATAGAATAATAGCCCACATGATAGCAGACGGTTCTGCAGGTAAAGGGCAAATACCTTATTATGCCAATACTTGTAAAGAACTCAGAGAACAATTTAAGCGAGATTTGCAAATTTTCGGTTCTATGAAAACTTATGAAAGAAAGCCTAACACAACAGAAATTATATTTTTTCCGAAGGCTGTGACGGATATACTTGCTCATTTATTTGATGTTAAATTTACTTACCCAGATAGACTGCCAAAAATAATCTTCACTACTGATACAAAATTTAAGAGGACATTTCTGCAAGCACTATTTGACGATGAAGGCACTATTACGGCTCAGTTAGCCATAGGCATACATAATATCAATATAATGAGCGAGATAAAATCATTAATTAATTCTTTATGTATAAACACAAGTAAAATTTTTATTCATCATATTCCGGACCTTACCGATAAGGTTTATTTATGTGTTCCAAAAAGCGAATATAAACTTTTCCAACAAGAAATAGGGTTTAGCCATCCAGAAAAAGCAAGAAAATTGGAATTGACTATAATGACGCAAAACAGAAAACAAAGAACTAGAGATCCAAAGTATATAGAGCAAGAAATCTTGAAAATGTTGGATATGCAGCCGTTGCCGACATTTGATTTGGCCAATGAACTTATGTTTACTATCAACGGGCTTAGGCCACATCTTGATAAAATGCTTGAAGAAGGCTTAATAATCAAAAGGGGCTACAAAAATAAGTTAATTTGGGATATTGCCTAAATTCTGTTACTACTTACCAAAACTTATTTAAACAAAACTTCAATAGTCGGTGGTATGGAAAAAGCCATGGAATTAAGGGAGAAGATTGTGGAGATTGTCAAGTCCAAAGGCCCTGTGCTTCCTGTGCAGATATCAAAGGAAATAGGAACTAACATACTGATGGCTTCCGCGCATCTCGCAGAGCTTACTGCAAGCAAAAGGCTGAAAATATCAAACGTGAAAGTTGGAGGTTCTCCATTGTACTATCTGGCAGGGCAGGAGCCTATGCTTCAAAAGTTTACAGGAAACTTCAACGACAAGGAAAAAAAGGCATTTGACCTGCTGAGCCAAATCAGGATTCTGGTGGATTCCGAGCAGGAGCCTGTAATGAGGGTTGCCTTAAGGGAAATAAAGGATTTTGCAATGCCGTTAAACGTCACTTACAACAGCAAGACGGAAATTTTCTGGAAATGGTTTTTGACTCCTGATGATGAAGCTGAAAAGATTATCAAGACAAAATTAGGCATTGACAAGCCTGAAGAGAAAAAAATAGAGGCAAAAAAGGCAGAGCCGATAAAGCCGTTAAAAGAAAAGCCTGCACCGAAGGAAATTAAAGAATCTCCGCAGCAGAAGCTGAAAGAGCCTATAGAAAAACTGCAGGAAAAGAGGGGCAGAAAGCCGAAAGAAAAAGAAGACCTGTTCCTGAAGGACTTGATGAAATTCTTTGAAAAAAACAGGATAAACATTATAAGCAGCGAAGTGGTAAAAAGAAATTCCGAGATTGATTTTGTTGTTGAAATACCGAGCGTTGTCGGCAACCTCCAATACTACTGCAAAGCCAAAAACAAAAAAAGGACAAGCGATTCTGACTTAAGCACTGCATATGTCAAGGGGCAGCTGAAGAAACTGCCTGTCCTGGTACTTTCCACCGGGGAGCTTTCATCAAAAGCCCAAGAAATGCTGGCAAAAGAGCTGAGCAGCCTGACATTCAAAAATATTTAAAATTTGTTTTAATTAAAATGGGAGTAGCCTTAACCGAATTACTGCTGATTAAAGAAATTGATCTTGAGTTTCTTAAGAACAAAACATTGGTTGTAGATGCTCCCATGTGGCTCTACCAGTTTTTAAGCTCGATAAGGCAGAGAGACGGCTCTTTGCTGACAGATTCAAAAGGCAAGGTAACTTCGCATCTGATGGGCCTGATGAGCAGGATTTCCAACCTGACGCAGCAGAATATAAAGCTGGCTTTTGTCTTTGACGGCGAGCCTCCTAAATTAAAAAGACTGACGCTTGAAAAGAGAAAGGAGATAAAGCTTGAAGCTGAAAAGAAATTTGAAAATGCAAAGGAAAAGGCAGATGAAGAAATGATGAAGAAATATGCCGCAAGGACTTCAAGGCTTACTGATGAGATGATTGGAGAAGCTAAAAAGCTTATTGAAGCTTTCGGGCTGCCAGTGATAGGGGCGCCTTCAGAGGCGGAAGCCCAGGCATCTTTTATAGTAAAGAATAATGATGCTTTTGCAATAGCAACCAATGATGCGGATGCATTGCTTTTTCAGGCAACAAGGATAGCAAGGAATGTCAATATGGCAGGCAAAAAGAAGAAAATGAACAAATTA